>CAJJUK010000010.1 GCA_905195085.1 uncultured Christensenella sp. | reverse complement strand
AAAAATCATAATTTTTATATATTTAGATACAAAATACAAAAAAATATGTTATACTTAATTGGTAAATAACTAAATACATAGTAAAAGAGAGCATTTGTCATAATAACAGGTGGTCTTTTTTCATGAGAAGAAAATTTTATTTGAAAAAGTTTTTAGTTTTTGAATTTACTGCCTTAATTTTTTAACTTTAGATGTCCTTATATAAGTGAGGGGCAAGCAAAAACAAGTTAAAATATTTTAGGAGGTAAATAACAATGAAACTAAAAGAATGGCTTGATATTTGGCTTAACAAATATACAAAGTTTGCGGTGAAACTCCGCACTTATGAAAGGTATAGATATATCATTGAAAAACACATCAATCCAAAACTTGGCGAATTCGAATTAGATGATTTATCGGCAGTGACGCTTCAAGATTATGTTTTGTCGGAACTTGAAAGCGGAAATCTTATTTCATCAAAAGGACTTGCAAACAATTCGGTGATTGGAATTATAAATGTTTTGAAAAGTGCTTTGAAACTTGCAAAATCACTTGAAATATGTAGGGTGGACAATTCGGACAAAATCAAACTGCCTATGGCAATCGAAAAACCTGTGACCGCATTTGAAAAGCGTGAACAAGAGAAATTAGAAAAATATTGCTTGTCATCAAACAAAACAAACTATTTAGGAATTGTCATTTGTCTTTACACAGGCATAAGGCTCGGCGAACTTTTAGCATTAACTTGGAATGATATTGATTTCAAAAGTGGGATTATGACAATATCAAAAACGGCCTACAGAATCAAACAGAATGGAAAACCACAAGTTGTTATTGACAAACCTAAGACTAAAAATTCAAGCAGGCTTATTCCACTTCCTAAACAACTTTTAGAGATTTTGAAAAGAGCAAAGAAATTTTCAAAGTCTGATTTTGTTTTGTCCACAAGAACGGGTGGAATTGTTGGAACTCGGGCTTATCAAAAGACTTATGAGAGGATTTTAAAGAAACTGAATATACCTTACAAAAATTTCCACTCGCTTCGTCATACTTTTGCAACTCGTGCTATTGAAATGGGTATGGATGTTAAAACCTTGTCAGAAATTCTTGGGCATAAAAATCCTGTTATCACACTTCAAAGATACACACATTCGATGCTTTCATATAAAACAGAGATGATGAATAAGATGGGGAAAATGTTAAATGCAATATAATCTTCATTTTCTCCCAACATTTGCAGCAAAGGTATGTTATAATAGAACTGATGAGAATAATCAAATATTATGACAGAATTCACAGACAGTTTATTGACCTTGAAGTCACTGACGAAGTGGCTAAGTTTTTAATGAAAAATGATAAGTGGCTTAGAAGGCAACAAATAAAATACAATTATTACATAGTTTCACTTGATATCCCTGTTTATAATGATGATGAAGATGGAGTAACACTTGCAGAAACAATTGAAGAAAAACATAGCGAAGAAGATTACTATATTGATGAAGATAAGAAAAAGTTGTTTAAATTAGTTTGGAAGATTGTGGGTAAACTTGATGACAAACAACAAAAACTTATTGATGATTTGTTTATGAAAGAAAAGTCTCAAAAGCAAATTGCAAAAGAATTTGGGGTTAGTGCAAGTGGGGTTTCGCAAATGAAAGACACTGCGCTATTGCATTTGAGATATTATTTTTACACAGACAAAGAGTTTATGCAGACAGATATCTACAAACGAAACAAGAGAGAATTTGATTTCGATTTAGTTCAAATTGCAAAAGAGATTAACAAAAACGAGTATTTTAGCATTGACCTTAATGCTGTCGCAAATCTGGTTAAAGACAACACACAAGTTTTGAAAATGTTAAGTAGTTTGGGAATTGATATTGACGAAAAGCAAAAAGAATTGTTAAGTTCTATGAATCGAGTTGTAAAGAAATTTATTGAAAATACAGACACGTCAAAAGGGAATTTTTTGAATGTTCCTTTGAATATAGAAATTCCAGATGACTGGAAAAACAAAAAATAATTGCAAGTTAAAAGACAACCAAGTTGGTTGTTTTTTTTGTTTGCCCTAAAACTTGCAATATTTGAAAATAAAAAATTTAAAAGGAGTAATTATGACAAAACCATTGCTAACGAAAGAAAATCTAATAAGAATTAAAAACGAAAAAGTTTTTAATAAGCTTAATGAGATGTATGAGAAATTTTATGGAGATTTGCATATATCAAAAAACAAATTTTTCAATGACATATTAAAGATTGGTGTTGAAGTTTTTGAAAAACAGGAGAAAGATAACTGGGCTTTGAAAAACGGAAAACAAACAATTTTAGATGCCATTCACGAGCATACAAAACGAATGAATTACTTTATAAAATTTAGCAAACCATTCATCAAAAATACTTATGCAAATGTTGAAATTTTGCAAGAGATGTTAAGGCAAATGTATAACTATTTTCTATTAAAAATGGATAGAACAGAAAAAGAATATTTTAAAAATCACTTTGAAAGTTATTTTAATAGGTTGCCAAATAAACTTGAAGAGAGTAAGCAAAGAATGTTTGATTATTATGACTATGAAGTTGAAATGAATCAAAAAAATGAGAAAAAGTAGAGAAAATTAGAAGAAGCAGGATAAGAAACTGGCTCAAATTGCACTTTGCGAGTTCTAAATCCCTTATTTTATAAGAGATTTTGCGAATCACACTTGCAAAGATGGCGTAGCAATTTGTACCAGTTTCTCTTGCATCAACAAACGGGACACCCGTTTTTGTTTTTTATAGAGAGCATAGTTTAGAAAGTTGAATAGAAAATTGGAAATAGAAAGAAAGGTATAGAAAATTTTTGATTAAACAAAGAAAAAAATTTTTAATTTTCAGGAGGACTTTAATGAATAACACAATAAACTTAAATGAACTTATACAAAATGAAGTGAATAGAATTTCTTTAAAATATAGCAAAGACTTTTTAGACTGTGAAGACCTCGTTAAAATTACTGGACTTGGCAGAGATAACGTGAGAAATCTTATGAGAAGTAAAACTTTTCCAACAACAAAAGTCGGGAAAAGACACATTGTGAGTGTGCTAAATTTTGTCACTTGGCTAACTCTCAACAATGCTCAAAGTGAGATGGATAATGGCTAGAAGTAAAATCATAAAAAACAGCAAAGTATTAACTAAAAATAAGACTGTTAAAAAGTATAAAAGAGCAAATGGTGAAGGAACAATTTATCAAAGAAAAGATGGCAGATGGGCAGGTGCTGTTACGATAGGTTATGATGAAAATGGCAAGCAAATAAAAAAGACTGTTTATGGTAGAAATCAAACTGAAGTAGCAAAAAAGTTAAGTGATATTTCTGGGAGATTAAAAAGCAATTCTTATGAAGTAATTGAGAAAAAAACTTTTGGAGAACTTATGTCCGAATGGCTTTTGGTGTTTAAAAAGAGTGCTGTTAGTCCACGAACTTTTGAAGGTATTATTCGTAATTATCGTTTGCATATTGAGCCCATAATTGGCAAAATGAAAATCTATGAAATTGACACATTTGTTGTTCAACAAGTTCTCAATAAAATGATTGACGCCGATTATAGTTTGAATGTTGTAAAGAAGAATAAACATTTAATTTCTCAATTTTTTGAATATGCAATTGATAACAAATGGGTTCAAGATAATCCAACAAGAAAAGTTTTAGTGAAGGTGAAGGATAGAAGAGTTTATAGTGGCAAAGAAAGATACAAAGCTTTGACACCAGAATCCAGAAGAATTTTTCTCAAAGCATTGAACGAAGATGAAAGCAATTTCTTAAAGCCTTTATGTTATGTGCTTTTGTTCGCTGGACTAAGAATAGGTGAAGCACTTGCTTTGCAATGGAAGAATGTTAATTTTGAAGAAAAGACTTTAAAAATTGAGAGAAGTGTAACTCAAATTCCAAAGTTTGACAGCAATGGAAAAATTCTTTCAAGGGTTACGGTTATTGGAGACACAAAAACGACCTGCAGTGTTAGAGAAGTCCCAATCACAGATATTGTTGTGAATACATTGAAAGAATGGAAAGAAAAACAAACTATTCGAGAAAGAACAAATCGAAATGTTACAGCTGAACTCACAGCTCCAACATCTTTTATTTTTGCGAATGACGATGGCAGTGTTAGGTCGTATTCAGGTTGTAGAATGATTTTTGATAGATTTATAAGACGTCATAACTTAAATAAATACAGTATTCATTTTCACGGGCTTAGGCACACTTTTTCAAATATGCTTTTTGAAATGAATGAAAACCCAAAGGTAATTCAACAACTGCTAGGGCATAGAGATGTAAAAACTACAATAACTGTTTATAACTCAGTTGATAGTGAGTATATAAGAAACACAACTGAAAAACTTAACGAAAAGATTAAAGAAGTGCAAATGTATTTAGATGACCAAAAAAGGAAGGAGGACATTGAAAGCCGAAAAGAAGATTTAATTTCAAGAATGACCGATGAAGAGTACGATGATTTGCTTATGCAATTACTTGAAGAGCGAAAAGAAAGAAAACGCAAAAAAGAAGAAGATATGGAAATGTGAAAAAGTGGAGATTTTTATTGCATTTTTTTTCTAAGTATGTTATAATGGATCCGCTAATGTGATGGAGTCATAAAAACTGTGTAATTGGCTTGCTTTTGCAAGTGGACACTTCAAAGTGTATTTTTTTGAGGGGGAGATTGATGGTTTGAGCATGATGATGTTGTACGAAATCATGCTATCAATCCACAGTTGGCCCTACGGGAAGAATTATGGCATTTAAATTTTAACTCCACAACCTCACTTTGTTAATGGGTACACAGACCCTTTTAGGGGCCAATAACAAAAAAGGAGGTTAAAACTATGGATAAGCAAAATCCAATTGTGTTGAATCTGAATATTCAAAATGTTCAAGTTAATATCAACACACAAAGCCCTATTCAAGACAATAGCGTAAATAAGCCTATTGTTAAGAAAAAGAAAAAAAGTCCATGTTTGCAAAAACTGGCTGGCATGTTTCGAGCATTAGTAAAATTTCTCGGCAGTATAGATCCAAATATCATTATTATGCTTATCACAATGATGTTTGGAATTAGGCTGTAAGTGCCATAACTCTGGACATTAAGGGGTTTTAACCTTGGAATATAAAAAATGTTGTTTATTTGGTTTAAAATCGAAAACTAAATTGTTTGAATTGCTTAAAATAGATAATAAAAAATATTATAAGCAATCTTTTGTTGCGAGTAAAATTAATCCTTTTTTAACAAACAAAAATCGTTTAGTGGAAGCTCCAAAAAAACAGTTAAAAACATACCAAAATCGCATTTTTAATATGTTGAAAAAAATTGAAATTCCTGATAATATTTTTTGTGGACAAAAAGGAAAGTCCTATATAGATAATTCTAAAATGCATTTAGAAAATTCTAATATGTTTAAGGTTGATATATCAAAATTTTATCCAAGTATAAGTAGAGATAGGATATATAGGTTTTTTAAAAATGATTTATCTACATCACCTGATGTTGCAGAGATTCTCACAAATTTTGCAACTATTGATTTAAATTTAAAAAATCAAAAAAGTAAAGCTATGATTGATGTTAATGCATTTTTAGTCAAAAAAAATATAAGTTGTAGAAATCATTTAATTACTGGTAGCCCATTTGGGGCATTGTTGTCATATTTTGTAAATTTAGATTTGTATAACGAGTTACAGGACTATGCCGATAAAAATAATTTACTTATGACTGCCTACATTGACGATATTGCTTTTTCATCTAATGGAAAAATAAGTGGAGTAATGCAAAAAAATATTTTAAATATAATTAGAAAGCATCATTATGAAATAAACAAAACAAAATGCAAATACTATGGTAATGGAATTCCAAAACGATTGACAGGTGGAATAATTACAAAAAACAAATCTATAGATGCACAAAATAAACTTATAAAAAGAGCAAACCAAATTAGTTTAGATTTAAAGAGGGGAAAATCGTTTACGGAAAAAGAAATTCAAAACGCATATGGATTAATTGCGGCTATAGAGATGACAGATAGAAAAATGCCACAACTAAAAAAAAGACTAAAAGAAGAAAGAAAACAAATATAAGCTAATTAATTCTTTGACACCTACTGACACCTACGGGAGCAGTTTTAGGCAGTTTTTGAGAGTTTTAGACCCAAAGTTGAGATTTTCAATTTTTGGTCTTTTTTTATTCAAAAAGTTGACACCTACGAAGCCCCAAAATGACACCTATTGCATTTTTTGGAAAGGATAGTGCTCTCTAATATTGAAAAGAAAAAATCGCTAAAAGCTTTTATTTATAAAGGATTTAGCGATTTTCTGGTTTGGAGCTTATGATGGGACTCGAACCCATGACCTCAGCCTTACCAAGGCTGTGCGCTACCTGCTGCGCCACATAAGCATATTGAAATTTGAGTGTGTTTTTTGTTGTTTTTTAAGTGGTAAAATTTGCCATTTTTTATTTTACCAAGGCGGTGCGCTACCGACTGTGCCACATCAGCATAGCTCCAAAATGGAGCGAATATTTAGTTGTAAGATTGCTTAAAAATGCGTTTTCCTTGTCTTACCAAGGTGGTGCTCTACCGCTGAGCCACACCAGCGTATTGTGCTGATTTGAGTTTTTTGTGCGGAAGTTTGTAAGGGGTAATGGCAAATTATTTGCATATAAAAAATATCATATTTTTGTGGTTAAAGTCAACACTTTTTCTGTATTTTGTATGATGTGTTGATGATTGATGTGATTTGAACAATCATCAACACAATGCATCATACAGATTTTTGAGGTTAGAGTTTTTTGATAACCATCAGATTTGAACCGCTTTTTCCAGCAACAAGTCCGCTTACTAGAACGACTTTTTCGTTTTTCTTTACTAATTTTGTTTCAAGGGCTTTTTTGAGCGAGCTTGAATTGATTTCATCCATACTTGTATATGTTTTGTCAAGCAAAGGTAAAACGCCGTATAATAGACTCATTTTGTTGTATACTTTTTCGTTTGGAGTGCAGGCAATGATAGGGGTGTCTGGTCTGAATCTGCTGATGTTTTCTGCGGTTGCACCTGATTTTGTTACAACAACAATTCCTTTTATGTTTTCAGTTTGTGAAAGTGCATAGACAGCGTAGCCTAAACTTTCAGAATCGTCATGAGTAATTATGTTTGATCTACAACCTTCGGTGTAATTTTCAGTTTCGATGGCTATTCTTTTCATTGTTTCAACTGCTTCAACTGGAAACTGTCCAGAAGCTGTTTCTCCAGAGAGCATGATTGCAGTTGTTCCGTCCAAAATTGCGTTTGCGACATCGGAAATTTCTGCACGAGTTGGGCGAGAATGTGTTATCATGCTTTCCAACATTTGAGTGGCGGTGATGACAATTTTTCCATAGAAATTGCATTTTGCGATGAATTGTTTTTGCAAAATTGGTATTCTTACGAAATCAATTTCAACACCAAGATCACCACGGGCAACCATGATGCCGTCAGAAACTTTTAAGATTTTATCGTAGTTGTTTACGCCTTCTTCGCTTTCAATTTTTGAGATGATCTTTACATCTTTGAAATTGATTTCTCTTAGATATTTTTTGACTTGCATAACATCATCTGCACAGTTTACAAATGAAATTGCAATGTAGTCAGCGTTCATTTCCTTTGCAAACAAAAGATCGCTTTTGTCCTGTTCGCTTAGATAAGGCATATCAGTTTTTACGCCAGGAATGTTTATGCTCTTGTTGTTTGAAAGTTCACCACCATGAACAACTGTGCATGTGATGTCGTGTGCAGACAATTTGTCCACTTTGAGTTCAATATTTCCGTCATTTAACAAAATTTTTGTGCCCTTTTTGAGAATTTTGGGCAAATTTTTATAAGTTACACTGACACAATCTTGATTGCCCGACACTTCATTTGTTGTCAAAGTGAAGGTGTCATTATCTTTTAAAATTATCTTTCCGTTTTCAAATTGTTTTACTCTTATTTCAGGTCCTTTGGTGTCAATCATGATTGCAACCGGTTTGTTTTTGTTTGCTCTTGCTTGTTTTACGGCGTCAATCAATGCCTTATGTGATTCATGTGTGCCGTGACTCATATTGAATCTGGCAACATTCATGCCTGCGTCAATCATTCTTTCAAGTGTTTTGACGTCGCTGCTTGTTGGACCAATTGAACATACAATTTTTGTTTTATTCATATGTTTACCTCTTTTATGATTATTTTTTCATGGTTATTATATTACAAATGAAATGAATTTGGCAAAAAAATTCCACAATTTGTGAAAATTATATCTTATTGTGAGTATTGTAGCAAAATCAAGGTTCGAATTTTTAAAAATTTGAGGTCAAAATATCGTTTTTTACAAAATTTTTAATCTTTTAAATTAAAAAGAGTTGTAATCTTGTTTGAAATATGCTAAAATTAACTCGTTAAGGAGCGAATTATGTTTTCTATGCTTTGTAGTCTTTGGGACGATTTCTCAATGTGGGTAACAAACCAATGGTCACAGACGACTTACATCATCGTTGTTTGTGTGCTTGGTGTTTTGGGGCTTATGGCTTTGTTGTCGTTTTTTAAGACTAGTTTTGACAAAGGGAAAAAACCAAAATGGGGGACTTTGATTTTGTCAATCATATTGTTTGCTATTTTGGCAGTGATTTGTTTTGCTCGATTTGCGTAAATTTTAAGGCTTAATGTTTAAAGGAGATTTTTTGTTATGAATAATAGTATGTTGCTTGCTGACACAGAACTTGTTGCACCTTGGATTTCTAATTCTTTTCCAATCATCAGAATTGTTCTTTTTTGTTTGGTTGTTGCTTGTGCGATCATTTTGATTATCACAACATTGTTCCAAAACAATGAATCTAACAACACTGATGTGATTACAGGGCAACAAGAAAGTTACTATTCAAAAAACAAGGGTGGCTCAAGAGATGCAAAATTGAAACTTATCACAATCATCACTTCAGTTGTTGCAGTTGTTTGTGTGATTTTGTATTTTGTTAGTCTTTTGATTTACTCTGGAAATTAAGGATTGAACGAAAATGAGTAAAAAAAAAGAAATCTTATCATTAATTGACAAAAATAGTTTGGTTTTTTCAAGTCAGGACAAACTATTTTTATTTCTATCTTCTGCACTTGACACCGATGTTGAGCAAGTGAAGAAGATTTTTTATTCTCTTTTGGATAATGGAGAAATTTTTGAAATTAGGAAAAACAAATTTATTACAATTCCATCACATGGTTATGTCAAGGGAGAATTTTTTGGCACAGCAAAGGGTTTTGGCTTTGTCAAAGTTGATGGTTTCTCTGATGATATTTTTATTCCTGCAAACAAAACCATGAATGCTCTTGATGGAGAAATGGTCATTGTCAAAATTATGGCGCAATCTGACAACGGTGTTGACGGCGAAGTTGTGAAAATTTATAAAGAACTTGAAAACATTGTGGGAGCAATCAACATTGTTGGTGGGAATTATTTCCTTGATCCGGACAACAACAAAATTCCTTTTGACCTTCCAATTGTTAAAACTGGACTTAAACTTCAAAAAAATATGAAAGTTTTGGGGAAGATTATCAGAACGGATAAAGGAAAAATCAAATGTGCCGTTCATGAAATTCTTGGTTTTGAAGATGATGTTAAGGCATTGGAACTTTCAATCATAAGAGAACACAATCTTTTTGAGACTTTTCCTGGACAGGTTGTTGAAGCGGAAAAAACTTTGCCTAAGTCTGTTTCTGCTACTCAAAAGAAAGGTCGTCTTGATCTGACAAAGGAAACAATTTTCACAATTGACGGAGCCGATGCAAAAGACCTTGATGATGCTGTGAACATTAAAAAATTTGACAATTTCTATGAACTCGGAGTGCATATTGCTGATGTTGGCGAATATGTTAAACAGGGGAATGTCTTTGACGAAGAAGCATACAAGCGTGGAACGAGTGTTTATTTTCCAACTTCAGTTCTTCCAATGCTTCCAAAATCACTTTCAAATGGGATTTGCTCGCTCAACGAGGGGGTTGAAAGATTGACGCTTTCTTGCATTATGAAAGTTGATTTCAATGGCAAAGTGATAGACTATAAAATTTGTGAATCTGTGATCAAAAGTGTTGCTAGACTGACTTATGATGAAGTTTATGATGCAATTACTGATGGAAAACTCAACGACAAGACAAAAAATCTTCAAAAAGATTTCCTTTTGATGAGAGAACTTTGCGACATTTTGGAAGAGAACACTCAAAAACGTGGCGCCCTTGATTTGGAGATTCCTGAAGTTCAATTTGTTTTTGATGATAAGGGCATGGCAGTTGATTTGACTCGCAGAGAAAGAAATGCAGCACACAGATTGATTGAAGACTTCATGGTTTTGGCAAATGAAACCGTTGCGCATCATTTCAACAAACTTGGAATTCCTTTTGTTTACCGTGTGCATGAAGCACCAACAAAAGAAAAAGTTGATGGCGTGTGTGACTTTTTGAAGGGAATTGCTGTTCCTTATCCACAAGTGCCTGACAATATTACACCTGCATATTTCCAAAAAATCTTGGACAGTGTGGAAAATTTGAGCACCAAAGATGTTTTCAATAAAATTGTGCTTCGTTCTATGCAAAAGGCAAAATATGCCAACAAAAATCTTGGGCACTTTGGTTTGGCGCTTGTTGATTATTGCCACTTCACTTCACCAATTCGTCGTTATCCAGACCTTACAATTCACAGAATTATCAAAGAGTGGTTGCACAAAAAGGGAAACATTGATGCAACTCGAAAAGAAGAGCTTGATGAATTCACTTTTGAAGCAGCTGAACAATCTTCTCAATGTGAAAGAAATGCAGACTATGCCGAAAGAGATGTTGACGACCTTTGGAAAGCATATCTCATGAAAGACAAAGTTGGTCAAGAATTTGAAGCAACAATTTCTTCAGTCACAAACTTTGGTATGTTTGTTGCTCTTGAAAACACTGTTGAAGGTTTGATTAAGATTGAAGACTTGCCAGATGATGGTTATCTTTTCCTTGAAAAACAACTCAAGCTTAAGGGGGCTTCACATGTCTTTTCAATTGGGGATAAAGTTAAAGTTGTTTTGACGAATGTCAATTTGCAATCTAGAAACATAGATTTCAAGATTGCCGAAAATTAAAAAATTCAAAAAATGCACTAAATTTTGTCAAAATTTTTAAAAAAATGTCAAAAATATGCTCTTTTTTTCAAAAAGGGTATTGAAATATATTTAATTTAGTGATATAATAGGAGCGGAAATGAAGGTTATTTCAAACAATAAAAAAGCGTTTTATAACTTCTTCGTTTCAGACTTAGTTGAGGCTGGAATTGTTCTTGAAGGTTGTGAAGTTAAATCTGTGAGAGCTGGTGGGGCAAGTTTGACAGACAGTTTTGTGACAATCAAAAATGGCGAAATGTTTCTCAAAAATGCTTACATCAAACCTTACGAAAAAACCACTTCTTTCAAACCGGACGAAAGACGAACTCGAAAATTGCTCTTAAACAAAAGCGAAATTCAAAAGTTTGAACGTATGGTTAAAGAAAAAGGCTTCTCCATTGTTCCTACAAAAATTTACTTCAACAATGCTGGAAAAGTTAAAGTGGAAATCGGACTTGCGAAAGGTAAAAAACTTTACGACAAAAGACAAACTCTCAAAGAAAAATCTGTCAAGCGGGACATTGAAAGATATTCCGTTTGAGTGAGGGGACGATTTTGGTTTCGACGGGGATTTAAACAAAATATACAAAGCATGTGGTGGTCGCCCATACACCTTAAACATGAGCAAGCGAAATAAACGCAGAAGAAAATGACAATGTTGTTTCTTACAATGCTATGCCTTGCGCTGCTTAAGTGAGAAATGACGACTTGATTGAATTATTCAATCTGCTCTCCTTTGATTTTGCCAATTGAAGTGTAGGGTATCATCTTAGGCAAAAATTTTACACCCAGTTGCCCTTGCAAGTGTGAAAAATTTTAAGGGATAGTTTTTAAAACCTGTTTATGGGTTAATTAAAAATGAATTTTAATCATAAACTAAACATGTAGAAAAATATTTTGTTTTGTTTTCGGACGAGGGTTCAATTCCCTCCGTCTCCACCAAAAATTTAAGTCTGATTGTTTGATTTGATTTTCAAACCACAATCGTGTGGATTTTGGAAAAACCAAAATTTATCAAAAAAGGAAGGTAATTGCTATGTTAAACTCTCTTTTAAATGTAGGACAAATCGGTATTGACTCTTTAATTTTGAACATTGTCATTATTTTGGGTGTTGTTATTGCTGGTGCCCTTATCGTTTATTTCTTGTGGGAAGCAGTAACTGCACTTGTTAACAAATCTAAAAAGACCGATTCTTCTTCTGATGAATTGCACTTTGATGATGACAAGAAAGCAGATAAGAAAGAAAATGTGTTTGTTACAGACTACAAACTTGATGCTGAACCTGTTAAGGAAGAAGAACCTGTTAAAGAAGACGTGGTTTTGATTGATTCTAGCAAGGTTGAAGATGTTGATGCAGAAAAAGCTGAGGAAGAAAAAACTGAAGTTGAAGGTCAAGCTTCTGAAGAAGACGAAACTGCAAAGAGAAGAGCATATTTGGAAGCAAGAAGACAAGAACTCATCAGAAGAATGCAAGCTGAAATGGAAGAAGACAATTCTGAAACTGCAGAAACAGAAACAAATTCTGAAGAAGAAAAAGTTGAAGAACCTGTTGAAACACCAGTTGTCGAAGAACCTGTTGCTGAGCCAGTAGTGGAAGAAGAAAAAGATGAGAGTGAAAATGCCGAGGAAGTTGAAGAAACTCCAGCTGTTGAAGAAGAAGCAGATGATCTCGATGAAGAAAGAAAGTCTTTGGCTGCAGAAAAAGAAAGATATGAAACAATGGTTAAAGAACTTGAAGAAGCAAAGAAAGCTTTGGCAGAACAAAATCAAGAACCTGCACAAGTTGCAACCGTTGCAGCAACAACTCCAACTTTGTCTTTGGATGAACTGAAACAAAAGTTGGCACAAGCAGAAGATCGTTTGAAGTCAACAGAAAAAGAGTTTAAACAATGCAAAAAAGAATATATCCCACTTCGTAAAGTGTGGGCTGCTCATGAAAAAGATGAGAAGAAACTTAGAAGAAAAGAAGCACTTGTTGCTAAACAAAAAGTTTTGCTTTATGGCGTAAACAACTATGCGGAAATTGATCAAGAAAAAGCTCAAAAATTGGCTGAAGACCTTGATCTCTTGGACGGACTTAAACTTTCTGTTCAACATTGTGAAGAAGTTATGAAGAAGAACGAAGAAAGATATCCTCTTCTTGAAAAGATGTACAATGTTTTGAAAGATAGAAATGACGAACTTAAGAAAGATATCGCTTCTTACAAAGAAGAAATTGCAAGACTTGAAGCAGAATAGGGTGTTTCTGAAAGCGAAGAAAACTAAAATGCTTAAAATTTAAAAATAAAAAAACCGCTTAATTCAGGCGGTTTTTTTGTTTTATTTTTTGTTTTAAACAATTTTAATAGTCTTGAATAATCATTGTTTTGAAATCAATCTTTGCTTGGAAGTTTTTCTGTTCCGTATGTTTCTCTTATTGGTTGGTTGTGATTGATGTCATAAATGATTTGTTGGGTTTCAATATGTAAACAATCAGAATTTTCTAATGTTGGCATCAGTCTTTCTTGACTTTTGCACTTTTCTACTTCATTGAAGAAATTGTTTAATCTTCTTGGTTCTGCTTGATTTCCGTTGAAATCACTTGAGAGCATTCTTCTGTTTATTGATTTGATTTTTTCAATTTTTCTTTGAGGATTTCTATCATGTCGATTTATGCTGATGTCGCTATCTCTTGAGATGAGGGTTAAATTGAAATATAAAGATTCGGCAGTTATGAAAGCATCATTTGTCAATTCGTCATTCTTACCTCTGAAAAATCCTGCGTTATAATATTCTTCGGCCATTTTTCCAATCTTTTTTCTGAAATATTTTTGATAAGATTCGTCAACTTGCAGAACAACAGTGCGGTTGTTTATAAAGTTTCTCATGCAGTTATAAATTTCGCCATTTTCATTTGAAAGTTCTTTCAAAACTGTTGGAGTGACACAAAAAACGACATCACCTTTTTTGTTTCGTGTATGATTTTTTGACAAAACACTTCTTTCTAATAGTTGTTTCAAAGATGCATAATATTGTGGAGATTTCTTGTTGTGGGCGGTGCCACTGAGAACATGCACCATGTCAATTATGATGTTGGTGTCGAGTGACACATAAATCAGTTGATGTTTTGCTTCTTTTTTGCTGTAAGGCTGATAATAGTACTTGAAACTATATCTTTGAAGTTTTGTTTTTCCGTTTTTAATATAACCATTAACTTTTGACATTTTTACTCCATTTTTCCTTTTTCGGTGTTAATTTTCGACATAATCTGTTTTTTGATTTCAAGAAGTTGCTCAAAGTCATCTAGATTTATATTTTTGTCGTTCAAAAGCCTGTCCAATCTCTTAAGCAGGTCTTTGTAATAGAGCACCTTTTCTTTCGACGAATAATTTGGAAGTTCGACATTTGCCAAAAGATTGATTTTTTTTATTAAATTTTCATCCATATCCTCTCCGTTGATAATATAATATCTCATAATATGTCTAAAATCAATAGTATTTGTAAAAATTTTTCATTTTTTTTCACTTTTCATTTGCTTTATTTTTAAACTTTGTTATAATCAAATTGTTAAATATATTTTGATTATTTTTCACAAAATATTGAGGAAAGAATGAAGTCCAAGAGCAAAATTTTTGATTTGAGTGCAATTTCAATCATAGCATGTGACTGCTTGCAAGCAGTTATATGTATTTTTATTGATTTGTTTTTCATTTCTAAAATTCTCAACAATCCTGACGCAACCGCTTCTGAAAACATCATTAATATTGGACTTTTTTATGTGATTTATTATTTTATTTTGGCAATCTCTTATTCAGTTTCTGGTTTTGCTTTAAAGAAAATCAACAAAAGCATTTTTGTCAGCATTGGTGCAGTTGTTTTGACTGGCGTTGTTTTTATGGTCTATTTGATGAGCAAATATGGCATTTTGAGTGATTTTGTGCCGTTGATTGCCGTTTTTTATGGCATTGGTTTTGGTTTTTATTCGAGTGGCTACAACAATTTGACAGCGGAAACAATTTCCAGCAAACATCAGGTTCGTTTCTTTGCTGTCAAACGTATTATGTTTCAAATGACTTACATAATTTTCCCAATTTCTTTGGGGTATATTGTTGACATGGATTTCACTATCGCAGCACTCATTATGCTTGCTGTTTGTGCTCTTTTGATTTTGTTCTCTTGTTTGATTAAACCAAAGAAAACTTACAAACTTTCTTTCAATTTGAGAGAGTTTGGAAAGTATATGAAAGAAAACAAAAAAGAAACAAAACCGCTTAGGCTTGTTTATGTCACGAACTTTTTTAGAGGGGCTTCATACGATTGCTTTACGACTTTGATCACCATTTTGGTTATGAAATCTTTTGATTCCAATGCTTCTTTGGGAACATTTCAGTCTATCTTTACTGCGTGCTCACTTGTGACAATGTTCATATATCTGCGTTATTACAGAAAAAAGAGAGCAAATGGTTTTATCATTCCGACAATTGTTGCAGTCACTGGGACAATCATTGCCATTCTTTGCGCGACCAACAAAACGACAATCATAATTTTCTATGCTGTTTATTCAATTTTGAATGTCATTTTGATGTCAATCTCCGATTCAAGAAGATCGGGTGTTGTCAGAGTTTTGTCACTTCATTCACACATTTTGGAAAGTAATGCATTTGCAGAGTTCTTCTTGGGAGCAGGGCGTGTGCTCTCGTCTTTGTTCCTTCTTCTTTCAGGGGTGTTTGACAGTCTTATCAGTGACAACAGCACACTTTTCTTGAAAATTGCCTTAGGTTTTGTTTGCTTCATGTATGTTATGTATGGTGTAAGTTTGATTTGGTTGGAAAAAGCATTAATCAAACAAGATGAAGAATTCAAAAAAGTTCATATTGCAGAAGAAATCATCAAAACCGAAGATTAATCATGCTCTGGGCAAAGCAAATGTAACACATATTCCACAATGCTTTTTTCTCTGTTTTCAATTATCTCAAAAATAAAAAATTCCATATCCAAATACATACCCATTTGCTCTTGATTTAATGTCTTTCTGAATTTTTCTTCAAGTTCCGTGAAACCCTCTGGGGCGTGCGCGGAACTTTTTTTCTCTATATAGGCTTGATGTAACATTTTGGCAATCTCTTTCATTTTATTTCTCCTTTATTGGCATCAATTGTTATCAATATATCAGCATCAAATGATGCTTGTCAAGTATTTTAGCATCAATTGTTGTAATATATTTAATATTGGAGTTTATATGAGTAAATTTTCTGAAAGATTGAAAGAATTACGAACGGAAGCAGGACTTAGTCAAGATCAATTAGCAAAACAAGTGGGGTTGACTCACACAGCGATTGGTTTGTGGGAACTAGATAAGAGAGTTCCAAATTTAGATGCAGTTATTGAACTTGCCAAATTCTTTAAGGTTTCCATGGACTATATATGTGGGTTGGAAGATTGATGGAGAAAGTATGAGTTGTTTTGCTGAAAGATTGAAAGAGTTGAGAGTTGAAAGGGGACTTTCACAAGCACAATTGGCAAAAGAAGTTGGTGTTTCAAGTGTCGCTATTGTGTATTGGGAAAGTAAACAACGGATTCCAAATTTAGATTCTGTTATTGATCTTGCTAAATTTTTCAATGTTTCTCTTGATTATATTGCTGGATTGGAAGACTGAGTTCTTTGACTTTACAATATTATTTAAATATGTTATCATACACAAGTTTAAGGAGTTATTATGATTGTTGATGTTCAAAAAGAAAAGTTAGAAAATTTTAAAGAAGAATTTAAGTTTATCAAGGAGTGTCTTTGACCCGTCTGGGTGTGAAACGAAACTTGAAGAGTTGAAAAAGGAGCAACTCTCTGAAGGCTTTTTTAATGATCCTAAAAAAGTGTCAAAAGTTGGAAGAGAAATCAAACTTTGTGAATATAAATTGGACAAAGTTAAAAAATTGCAAGATGCCATTGACAACTGTCAGGCAAGCATTGAACTTTTGCAAGAATGTGATGACCAAGCAATTTTTGACGAACTTAATCAAACGCTTGCTATGCTTGAAAAAGACATGGAAAATGCCAAACTTGAAACCTTGCTTTCTGGGAAATATGACAACTATAATGCAATCATGACTTTGCATGCAGGTGCAGGTGGAACAGAAGCTCAAGATTGGACTGATATGCTTTTTCGTATGTACAGCATGTATGCTGAAAAAAATGGTTTCAAAATCAAAGTGCTTGATGTCCTTGATGGAGATGAAGCAGGAATCAAATCAATCTCTTTCTTGGTTTCTGGAGAATATGCTTATGGCTATTTGAAAGCAGAGAAGGGTGTTCACAGGCTGGTCAGAATCTCTCCGTTTGATGCCAATGCAAGACGCCATACAAGTTTTGCTTCTGTGGAAGTTATGCCTGAAATTGAAGATGCTCCAGACATTGTCATTCGACCTGAAGACTTGAAAATCGACACATTCAGAAGTTCTGGTGCTGGTGGACAGCACGTCAACAAAACGGAGTCTGCCATCAGAATCACACACATTCCTTCGGGAATTATTGTTGCTTGTCAAACTGAGCGTTCTCAAATTCAAAACAGAGAAACGGCCATGAAAATGCTCTATTCAAAACTTGTTGAAAAGCAAGAACTTGAAGAAATGGAAAAGTTGGCTTCCATTCGTGGAGATGTCAAAAAAATTGAGTGGGGCAGTCAAATTCGCTCTTATGTCTTTTGTCCTTACACTTTGGTCAAAGACCACCGAACAAATTTTGAAACTAGTGATGTGCAGGCTGTTATGAATGGTGATATTCAAGAGTTCATTAATGAATATCTTAAAAGGACAAATGTGAAAAATTGATGAATTACACAGAAATTTCAAAGGAAAAGTTTGAAAAACTTAAGACTCAGAAAGATGTCTTGATTCTTTCTGTGGAATCTTCTTGTGACGAAACTTCGATAGCGCTTGTTAAAAATGGCAGAGAGGTGCTTGCAAATATTATCTCTTCACAAATTGACATTCACAAACTTTTTGGTGGTGTTGTTCCTGAAGTTGCTTCAAGAAACCACATCAAAAACATCACCGCTGTGCTTGATGAAGCGTTGCAAGTTTCTGGAAAATCTTTGAATGATGTTGATGCTGTTGCAGTGACATATGGTGCAGGGCTTATGGGAGCACTTCTTGTTGGTGTTAACTTTGCAAAAACTTTGGCTTATGCTCTCAAAGTTCCACTCATTGCAGTCAGTCATGTTCATGGACACATTGGTGCAAATTACATTTCTCATCTTGATTTGACTCCACCATTCCTTTGCCTTATGGTCAGTGGTGGACACACTGCAATTGTTGATGTTCAAGATTATTGCAAGTTTAACCTTATTGGCTCGACGGTTGACGATTCTGTTGGGGAGTGTTTTGACAAAGTGGCAAGAGTTTTGGGGCTTTCTTATCCGGGTGGACCAAACATTGATAAACTTGCAAAACTTGGGAAAGATGTTGTTAAATTCAATTACAAAGCACCACTTAAAGATACTTACAACTTTTCTTTTAGCGGGCTTAAAACAGCGGTTGTCAATTTTGTTCACAACAAGGAACAAAAAAACGAAGAGTTTTCAAAAGAAGATGTTGCTTGTTCATTTCAAGAACTTGTTACTGATGAATTGTGTGACAAAACGATGAAAGCTTGCCGAGAATTGAAACAAACAAAACTGGTTGTTGCAGGTGGAGTTGGTGCAAACAGCAGATTAAGAGAAAAATTGCAGGAAAAATGTGCAGAAAATGGAGTTTCACTTTTCTTGCCGGCTTTAAAGTATTGCACTGATAATGCTGCAATGATTGGAGCAATTGCTTATTATTACATTCTTGCAGGAATTGGACTTGCTGACCTAACTTTGACAGCAAAACCAACAGTAAGCATTTGATAAAGTGGAGCACTATATGGAAGGATTGAAAAGATTTTTTAGTCAAGTTAAATGGTATGAATGGCTGTATATGTCACTCTTTATCTGCATCATAATTGTCCTGGGCTGTGTTTTCAAGGCAGGAGCACTTGTCATTTTCAATTCGCTATTTGGCATTTTGGCGGTTTTCTTTCTTGCCAAAGGAAAAATGATTGGAAATGTTTTGGGTGTCATTCAAAGCGTGCTTTATATTGTTATAAGTTATTTCAATGCTTTCTATGGTGAAGTGTTGTTGTGTTGCTGCATCACTATTCCAATCTATATCGCAAGCATAATCTCTTGGGCAAGAAATTTGAATGGCAAAGACAAAATTGTGAAAGTTAACAAAAGTCTTGGTTGGGTTGAATGGATTGTTTCAATTCTTTCAGCTGTTGTGATTTCAATTGGAATCTATTTCTTGCTTGATTTCTTCAACACCGCCAACTTGCTTGTCAGCACGCTTTCTGTCTTCTCTTGTCTAATGGCAGGCTATTTGGTTGTTAGGCGAAGTGAATATAACTTTGTGTTTTACATCTTGAACAATATCGTATGCATTTGCTTGTGGCTTTATGTCATTTTGCAAAACAATGAAATTGGATATATTACAACAATTGTGCAATATTGTATGTTTCTCATTTTGAATATTTTTGGTGTTTTCAACTGGATTAAAATCAAAAAGGTTCAAAGATTGAGAAAATTGGTTTTAAAGAAAAAAAGTGAAAAATTGACAATGGATAAGGATTATATGAAGGAGTTTAAATAATGGAACTTTTGGCACCGGCAGGTAATTTTGAAAAATTTTTAACCGCTTTACATTTTGGAGCGGACGCAGTCTATTTGGCAGGGGGACGTTACGGTCTTCGTGCTTTTGCTGGAAATTTCACAAATGAAGAAATTGAAAAGGCTGTTGAAATTGCCCATGAAAGAGGCAAAAAAGTTTACATCACTTTGAATATCATTGCTCGTGATAAGGATTTTGATGGGTTGAAAGACTATTTGAGATTTTTGGAAAATGCAAAGGTGGACGCGGTTATTGTTGCGGACATTGGTATGTTGCAATTTGTTCGCGTTCATGCACCAATGCTCAGTGTTCATGTCAGCACACAAGCAAACATCATCAATTCTTATTCTGCAAATTTGATGGCCGAACTTGGAGCAAAAAGATTGATTTTGGCAAGAGAACTTTCACTTGAAGAAATCAAACAAATTCGCAAGAATGTTTCTCCAAAAGTGGAAATTGAAGTTTTTGTTCATGGGGCTATGTGTATGGCGTATTCCGGAAGATGTCTGCTTTCAAACTATTTGACAGGCAGAGATTCCAATCGTGGAGAGTGCGTTCAGGCTTGCCGTTGGAAATATATGGTCAGAGAAGTTAATCGAGAAGATGAACTGGAAGTTCAAGAAGATGAGAAAGGGTCTTATATCTTCAACTCAAAAGATTTGAATATGCTTCCTTATCTTGGAGAACTTAAAGAAATTGGTGTTGACAGCATCAAAATCGAGGGAAGAATGAAGTCTGCTTACTATGTTGCAACAGTTGTTAATGCATATCGCAGGGCTCTTGATATGTTGCCTAAAAAACCAACTGATGAGCTTTGCAGAGAACTTATGAAAGCAAGTCATAGAAGATACACAACCGGATTCTATTTTGGTGACCAAGAAAAACAATATTTGGAAGATTCTATGCCAGTTCAAGAAAGTGATTTTGTTGCGGTTGTTAGCGCCGATGCAAAAGATGGCATGGTTGAAGTGGAAATGAGAAACAAATTTTCTGTGGGTGACGAACTTGAAGTTTTAAGCCCAGACAAAGAAACTTTTAACAAAAAAATCGTGGTTGGAAAGATTGTTAACTCTGCTGGCGAAGAAGTTGAGTCAGCAAAAGTTGTTCAAGAAAAAGTCAAAATCCCATGTGCATTGCCATTAAAAAATGGAGATATTTTGAGGAAATAGAGATAGTTAAAAACTTTTAACTATTGTTTGACAGCATAAAATTTTTATGTTATCATATAAAATAATTAATTGAGGGGGCAATGGCAAGACTTAATATCAACAATATTGAAAATGTTGAAGGGAAATATCACTTGATGTTTTATGAGGGCAAAAACATTGTGCAGGAAGCCAAAAATGACATTCGTTATGCTTGGTTTTCTTTGCTTCTTGTTGCCTGTCTTGTGTTGCTTTTCATTCTTGTTTCTGGTTTTAATTTGTTCTATGTTGGTTTTGCAGTTGTCTTTCTTATTATTTTCCTTGTGACCTATATCTATTTGAAAAGAGAGAAGCGAAAGGGTGTGAAACAATGCATTTATGCGGTTCAAAATTCAAAAACCACGGACATTGTTGCAAAACAGGTTGACAATCGAAAGACTGGAAAACTTATTGTCAATTCAATGTCCAGCACGATTGATAAGTATGACGCAAAGGAGAAATTTCCAAAGTTTACTCAAAAATTGAAAAGAAGACAGAAACACAATCACATTGTTGGCATCATCAATCAATTTGAAGAAGAAACAAAAAAACAAGACAAAAAACAATAAAAGTCTTTGCAAAAAGTATATTTTTTGATATAATAATTATATGAAAAAATTGCTTTTTGCTTTTTTATTTGTAATTTTGGGAATCTCACTCACGACTAGCGGAGTGCTTTTGTTTGGTGGTTGTTCGTCATCTCAAACTGAGAATGGCGGGGGGGGGACTTTGCCTCCTCAAAATGAAGAAAATTTAGAAAAACCGAATGATGATGAAGATTCAAATTCTGATGTTGTTCAGTTGGGGTATACCGCAACTGTAAGTTTTAATAAAAATTGTTCTGATACTGTCACGAATATGCCGTCAACGGCGAGCAAAAGCCAGCAAATGGTAAGCATTATTGTTGGTGCCAGTGGTTGGACAATCAGTGTAACGATTGGAAAAAGTGTCCCTGTGAGAGATGGATATTCTTTCAAAAATTGGAATACTGCAGCAAATGGAACTGGGACAAGTTATGACCCAGGTGATACTGTTGGAGTTACATCGACAAGCACAAGTGCAAAAATGGCTTCTGAAACATTATATGCACAATGGACACAATTACCAAAGCCGACATCATGGACAATCACTGTGACATATAACAGCAATACGACTGATGCGGTCTCAAATATGCCACTAAAATCTACGAACACTTCGTCTCTAATCAGTCAATCAATTGAAGGGTATTGGTCATTAAGTTTAACGCTACGAACAAATGTTCCAACAAGAACTGGTTACAAGTTTTTGAGTTGGAACACTGCTTCAAATGGAACAGGATTAAGTTATAATCCTGGAGACAGGATATCATTTGGTGCTTCATCAGTTTATACTTCTTCAGCATCAGAGGTTCTTTATGCCCAATGGGAAAAACTTGCCACACCTACTGTTTATTTTGATGCAACTGGAGGTTCTTCATCATTTTCAGAAAAGACTGTGACATATTCTTATACATATGGCGATCTGCCAACTGCATCAAGAGGAGGCTATTCTTTTGATGGATGGTTTACTTCTTCAAGTGGAGGAAGTCAAGTTGCTTCCTCTACCACTGTGTCCAACACCGCAAATCACACAATTTACGCTCATTGGACAAAGTATGTGTATAAAGTTGATATCAATATTTTAAATCCATCCGGCACGCAAGATTATGCCAGTGGAACAATGGATATCAAATTTAGTTATTCAAGTGGATCATATACAGGACGGACGGATCAGCCTGAGGATCAGGTAGATTATCAAGGAACAATAACAATATCAAACATCAAACCTACAACAGGTTATTATGTCTCTAATGTTTATTGCACAAGTGGAAATTTGAGTTCAAATAACGGAACATATACATACACTGCGACAATGACGGGAGTTCCAAGTGGGTCTTGGGACGATGCCATTGTCATTCAAATGGCTTGGAAAGAATTGCCTGTTAATATTAATATTTTGAATCCAGCGGGTTCAGAGGATACAAAAAGTGGAACTATGGATTTGAGATATTCGGATGGTATAGTAGATATTGGAGTGAACAATGAACATCATACTGATGGTTTGACAAAGAGAATGCACCATGGTGACACAGTTACGATTTCAAACATTAAGCCTGCCGAAAATTATAATTTGAAAAGCGTGACTTGTGACCGTGGAACTTTGAAAGATAATGGAGATGGAAGTTATTTGTACACTGTTGATTTTGGAGATGAGGCTGACGGGACGAGAGGGACAATAACGATTCAGATGACATACCTTTTTTATGATGAAGACGAGGGATATTTTTACATTGAAGATGGGGCATACCCACAAAGTTATGCAGCGGTTGAATGGGACGAATATAGTGGTGATGGTGTCTACGGAGGAGCAACAATAACATATACAAAACCTCAAATATTTTGACTTTAGATGGAACTATGACAAGTGGAACTGGTACTATATTACGAACTCATGGAATTTCTTTTACTTCCGGACAAGTTTATACAGTTTGGAGAGAATATATAGGCGGGAATATATCAATTCAAAACAATACAGGGACATCACTTGTTATTGATACGATTGTGAAAAATAGTGATGATGGTCCATCAACAAGGAATAATAATGATGCAGGCGTTGATTCTCGTGGTTCTTCAAATTTGACGATTAACTCGGCATCACAGAATGAAGCAGATGGTTTTAAGTTTTGGATATGGCTTAACACAGGAACAACGGTAACATTTGATAATTATCAAATAAGGATCTATGTTTGTTATGACAATTTGCTACCTAATTGGAGTTTATCAAATGTTGGAACAATGCCAAATCCTATGGACACAAATAACAACTTGACAGTGTATAGTGTCAACAACGCGATTGCAGATATGCCTGCAGGCACGAAGTTTGTGCAGGTTAATAACAGATGGTTTAAGGTTGAACCAATCAGGTGGAGAGTGACAGATTATGCTACAACTTTGAAAGTTACGACTGCTGGAGGTTGGGAAATCATAGGTCAATCTATCAATGTCAAAACAAACACTGATTATACATTAAGTCTAAATTATTCGACTCCTTCTGCTGGAATACCAAATTTTATGGTTTTGAGTGCAAGTCCTCAAAATAACAATTGTTCTTCAATCAGCATTGCAAGTTATCAATTAAGCGGGAACTCTAAAGGAGAAATAAATTTGACATTTAATTCTGGAAGTTACTCGCAAGTGTATGTCATACTTAATTTTGGTTATGTTAATGATGGAACTACATATACTTTTGAATTTGGGAATTTGAGAATTTCAGATAAATCAGTGGAAATAGAAGAAAATATTTCTAAATGGACAAAATATCAATATTCAAATGCGTTTTCAATTTCTGAAACAAGTGCCGTGGCAAGCAATGGAGTAATGACAAACTATACTGCAGTGAGCGACAAAGTTTTGACAGTTGGTGCTGTGACAAGCAGTTTGAGCTCGGTTGATGAGGGTTGGTCATTTATGAAATCTGGAAATATGATTTCTAAAATTACAAGTAATTATACTGTTAGTGGGAATAATATATCAATCACATATAATGCAAGTTCTCAATCTTTTACTCTTACAAACACATCTTCAAGTGATCCATATGCAACAATTAATCACACTGTATCCTTAACAAAAGGTGTTAAATATCGAATGTATATGGAAGTGACAAACAGTTCGGGAGCAAGTGTTGGAAACAATACAGTTCAAGTTTTCTATGCGATTAATGCTGGGTATTCAGAAGCATACTCATTGAGATTTGGAGGAAGTGCAACTTGGAAAGAATTTACGGCTCCTACCACAGGGGTTTACAAAATTAGATTTGATAATGATTATGGAAATACATTGATAATAAAAAACTTTCAAATTGAATTGGTTTCGGACAATGGAAACCAACTTGTAGATGGTGTTGATGGTGCTTATGATTTGTTTAGCAGTGCTTTTAAATATAGCAGAAGTGATATTGTCGACATAGACTTGTTCGGTTATTCGAATCAACAAATCAAGATTTACACCACAACAGGAACAAGTGAAGGGCTTAGAGTTGCTTCTGTTGAGGAAATTGAAGAAAACCTTTCAGAGATATCTGCAAAAGCAAGTGATATGGTTTGTTTTTTACTTGATAAAAATGCAGAGGACAAAGTGAATTACTGGACCAGAAATCTGGGCTCTAGTTTGGATAATGGGCAGGTTGTGACAAGTGCAGGAACCATTAAGTCAAATTGGCTTAATAAGCAAAATGGAGTTCGTTTTGCAATTACAATGACCGTTGGAAGTTAAATTTTGGCATAAACAGACAAAAAGAGAAATGCAAGAGATTTGTCTTTTGCATTTTTTTTGCGTATTGCTTGTTTTTTTATGCATTTTTTGCTATGATAATATCGTTTATTTAGGAGTTTATTTATTATGATTACTGACGTTGATTTAAAGAAAAAATGGTTTCAATTTTTTGAAGACCACGGATTTAAAAAAATTGAGGGATATTCCATTATTCCAGAAAATGATCCAACTATCCTTTTTACCACTGCTGGCATGCATCCTTTGGTTCCTTATCTTCTTGGAGAAAAACATCCTGCAGGAAACAAAATTTGTGATTTGCAAAGATGTTTGAGAACAAATGATATTGATTCTGTTGGTGACGAAAGTCATTTGACTTCTTTTGAAATGCTTGGAAACTGGTTTTTGGGCAGTTGTGACAAAGAACAAATGATTCGTTATTCATACGAATTTTTGACCAGTCCAAAATATTTAGGTATTCCAAAAGAAAGATTGGCTACAACTGTTTTTGCAGGCGATGAGACCGCTCCAAGAGATGAACTTGCTTACAAAACATGGAAAGATTGCGGAATTGAAAATGTCTTCTATCTTGGAAAAGAAAACAACTGGTGGGCATTAGGCGGTGGTGTTGGTCCATGCGGTCCAGACACAGAAATGTTTTATGACACTGGAAAGCCAAAGTGCTCTGAAAATTGTTCTCCTGCTTGCGATTGTGGAAAATATCTTGAAATTTGGAACGATGTTTTCATGCAATACAAAGTTGAGAAAGAAGGCGAGAAAGCAAAACTTCTTGAAAGACCAAACATTGACACAGGAATGGGTCTTGAAAGAACTGTTGTTGTTTTGAATGGACTTAAAAGTGTTTATGATGCAGGCATTTTTAAGACAGTTATTGATTTCATTGGCACAAAGGCAAAAATCTCTTATCTTGAATCAGAACAATCAAAACGTTCATATAGAATTATAACCGACCATTTGCGTTCTTCAATGTTCATCTTGGGTGACGCAAGAGGGGTTGTTCCTTCAAATGTTGGACAGGGTTATATCTTGCGTAGATTCATTCGTCGTGCTGTTAACTGTGCAAGAAACATTGGATTCGACACAAAGTATTTCAATGACATAATTGACATCTATGTTGATAAGCATGGGGAAGATTACAGTGACATCAAAGCAAACAGACAAAAGATTAAAGATGAACTTACAAAAGAAGTAGAAAAATTTTCAAAAGCTTTGGAAGAAGGGCACAAAGAATTTGACAAGGTTATTGCAGGGATTGAAAAACATAAAGAATTTGCAAAATCTAAGGGCGAGGTTGTGCCTAATGTAATTTCTGGAAAGGCATGCTTTAGGTTGTATGACACCTTTGGTTTTCCTTTTGAACTTACAAGAGAACTTGCAAAAGAAAGAGGTTATGATGTTGACGAAGAAGGATACAAAAAAGCCTTTGAAGAACATCAAGAAAAAAGCAGAACTGCTTCTGCTGGAACTTTCAAAGGTGGACTTGCAGACAGTTCGTATGAAAGTGCAAAATTGCACACAGCAACACACTTGCTTATGGCTGGACTTCGTAAAATGTTTGGTCCACAAGTTATGCAAAAAGGCTCAAACATTACACCAGAGCGTCTCAGAATTGACTTCAATCTTGACCACAAAATGACACCAGAGGAAATTTCTGAACTTGAAAATTTTGTTAATGATGCAATCAAAAAAGAGATTCCAGTTGAATATACTGAAATGTCAGTTGCTGATGCCAAGAAAAGCGGGGCTGTTGGTGTTTTTGAAAGCAAATATGGCGAAATTGTCAAAGTTTACTCAATAGGTGATGTCTCAAAAGAAATTTGTGGTGGACCACACGCTAAAAACACCAAAGATTTGCATCACTTTAAAGTTGTTAAGGAAGAAAGTTCTTCTAGCGGAATCAGAAGAATTAAGGCAATTTTGGACTAAGTTTTTGTGATATTGACTTTATGATTAATGTGTGATATAATTTATTTATAAAATATAAAAGGAGAAGGATATGCCACAAGGACAAATTAGAAAAGGTTTTTTCTTCTATTTTGGTTTGTTTGTTTTGCTCTTGATTGCAATTTTTCTTATTTGTTTGGTGATTATGATGTTTAATCCGGGCAAAACTGTTTTATGGATGCAATATTTTACGGCAAACGACCAAGAACGTGTCACAAAAACAAGTGATGAAACTCGTGACATTGATTGGTCACAAGTGACAAATTTGGAAATTAATTGCTCATATGCAAATGTTATTGTTCAGAAAAATAATGATTATACTCTTGATGGAGTTTATATTGTCAATAAGGCAAAGGGATTTGCTGTTGCTTCAAATGCCATTCCTTTTGACTATAATGTCTATTATGAGGGAAGCACTCTCAAAATTGACATGACAGAACCGACTGGTTTTATGTATTTTTCTAAAGATATCAAAATCATTTTGCACGCTTCTGAGAACTCTTCATTGGACTTTGCAAATTTGAATTTGAAAGTCAACACCACAAGTGGTCAAGTTGAAATTGGTGGAACAACTGCAAAAGCAGCAGAGGAAATCAAATTAAATTCTCTTAATGTTTCAACAGGAAGTGGAACAATTTATGTCACAAGCATGTTTAATACTTCCACTTTGACTGACCTTGATTTGTATACAGAATCAGGAAAACTTGTTTCAACAAAAGATATTAATGTTCCAAATGGAACCTTGAAGGGAATTGCAGTGAATTGCGACACTTCTCTTGGGACAAACAAAGGTTCAATTGCTTATGATGCGATTAACGTTGGCTCACACAATCTTGCAATTTCTTGCAAAAAGGGCACTGTTGTTGCCGATTATATCAGTGCATCAAAAGTTGATGTTGCTTGTGTGCAAGGAAACTACAAATTCGGTGACATTTATGGAAGTTTGAATTATACAAACTCTGAAGATTCCATCATTGCGCCAAATGTTGTTGCGAATTATATCTCTGGGGATTTCACTTTGACAACAACAGGAAATGCAGATGCTGAACCTGGAATCGACATTAAGAAAATTGATGGAACAATAACTATTCTTGCTGATAAGGGAAAAGTTATCATAGGTGAAGCAAATGGGGTTGTTGACATAAGCAGTGAAAATAACTTGAATGTTGATGTTACAATTGGGGAAAACAACAGTTCAACCAAAAGAATTATCAATGCCAATGGAGATGTCACAGTAAGTTTCTTGGGAAATGTGGCAAACAGCACAACAATTGAAACTGACAAAGGGGACATTGTTGTCAATGTTACAAGTGTTGGAAACTTCACTTCAAATGCATGGGTTAACGATTTGGAAGGAACAACAAGACTTGCTGATGACAAAATCAGTGTAAGTCATGGACTTGTTGAAGGGGAAACAAAAAATCCTTTGAATGTCAGAGGAACTTCTTCCGTTTCAGGAACTATGACAATCAAGACTAACTCAACAGTGAAATATAATTTGGTAACAAAAGAGAGTTTGACATCCAATGATGTCAGTGCAGTTGCCTAGAAATTCAAAGTTTTAAGAAAAAAGCCGATTTAACATCGGTTTTTTTTATTTTGAGATTGTTGTATATGTTTATTTTTTCTTTGCGTTATTTTTTAGATTTTGTTATAATTAATTTATGAAAATTATTCATTGTGCAGATTTACATATTGATTGTAAAAAATTCAGCAAATTCACACCTGAAAAAAGAGCATTGAAACGTCATCAAATGTTACAAAATTTTGTTGATATGGTTGATTTTGCAGAGAAGAACAAAGTTACTGCAATTTTATTATGTGGTGATGTTTTTGAAGAGCAGAAGGTTCTCAAGAAATCTTTGAAAGTTGTGCAAAACACGATTTTGGAGCATAAGGACATCACTTTTTTCTACATTTGGGGAAATCATGATGAGAATTTTACAATTTTTGAAGACTATCCTTCAAATTTTGTGGTGTTTGGAAAAGAGTTCTCAAAAGTTGATTTCGGAGATGTTTGCATTGGTGGTGTAAGTTTTCAAAGGACAATTTCTCCTTCTTTTTATGAGTCCATAGATTTTCAAAAATCTGATTTTAACATCATGATGATGCATGGACCAATTGAGGCAAGTGACAAATATAGCTGTCCTATCCAACTTAAAAAATTGGACGGGAAAAACATTGACTATTTGGCACTTGGGCACATTCACAAAAAAGATGGCGGAAAGATTGACAGAAGAGGTGAATGGGCTTATTGTGGTTGCTTGGAATCAGGTTCATTCAGCTATGTGGACGATGATTATGGTTTCTATCTTTTGGACATCAAAGATGGCAAACTTCAAAGGACATTTGTTCCTTTTGCAAAATACAAATATAGAAGTGTGGAAATTTCTGTAAGCAATTTGAAAAATGTCAATGAAGTTTTTAAGGAAATAAGTTTGAAAACTGCTTCTTTTGGAATGTTTGACATTGTGAAAATTGTTTTAACGGGACAAAGAAAAGAAGGCGAAGAGTTTAATAAAAACTTGATATATGAAAAATTTAATAGCCAATTTTTCTATTTGGAAGTTGAAGACGAAACAAAGATTGTTTTCGACCTTGAAAAGTATGCAAAAGAGAAGCTTTCTTTGAAGGCAGAATTTGTCAAGGAAGTTATGTCCGACGAGATGCTTAGTGAAGAAGAAAAACAACAAATTTGTGTTGCTGGTCTTGAAGCTTTGAAAGGGGAGGAGATTTCACTATGAAACTTATCTCTTGTCATATTGACGCTTTTGGAAAGTTTAAGAATGTTGATTTCAAATTTGATAAAGATTTGTTTGTTTTATGCGAGAAAAATGGATTTGGGAAAACCACTCTTGCAGAATTTATTAAAGCAATGTTTTACTCCCTTCCTGCATCATCTAAAAGAGCAAATTACAAAAGTGAACGAGATTTATACAAGCCTTTTGACTATGAGGGAAAATTTGGGGGCAGATTGACTTTTTCTTGCAAAAAGGGAACTTTTATGGCTGTTCGACAGTTTGGGAGCACGCCAACTTTGGATAAGTTTTATCTTTTTGATGCAAAAACCAATTTGATTTCAGATGAATTTTCTTCCAATCTTGGAGAAGAGTTGTTTGGTGTCGGGAAAGAAACATTTGAAAATTCCACCTTTTTTGGTCAACAAAATTTGGTCAGTGGGATCAATGATGACATTAGGGCGAGTTTGTCCACGGGGATATTAAGTGGAGATGATGTTGACAATTATGAAAAAGCTCAAAACATTATTCAAAAGAGAATCAAGGAAGTTAAGTCAGAAATAAAGGCATTGAAAATTGAAGAACTTAATGACGACTATGAAAGGACAAAAGCAAAAGAAGAAGTTTTGAAAATCAGGCTTGAAAGAGTTGAAGGGGAATTGAAACAAATCACTCAGACTCAACAAAATATTTCAAAAACTAAGAAAACAGTAAACGAAAAAGAGGCCGTTGCATACATCAACAGAAATGTCGCTCTTGAATCGGTTATTGATTCAGATAAAGAGAGAATTATTGAAAAAGAGCAACAAAAAAGCGGACTGCTTAAAGGTATCAAAATTCAAAAACAAGATTATGATTTCCTTAGAAAGAACGAAAATATCAAAAAAGGGCATAATGCAAACAACGCACTTTTTGCCTTTTTGGTGCTTGCGATAATTGGTGGTGTTTGTTTGATTTGTGGTGGTATGCTTCATTTTAATATTCTTTTCATTTCTGCCTCAGTTTTGACATTGATTTCTTTGGTGGGATTGATTATCTGCATATTTGTTGCAAGGTCATGTGCTGAAGATTTGAAGAGATATTCTGAAATTATGAAGAATTATAAGCTAAGTTCCAAGAATTTAAATTCAGAATTAGAAAACTTTGATAAGGTTGTTAATGACATAAAATTTATTGATGAAGAAATTGTTAGACTGAACACAAATGTTGAAAAAAATTCAATAGAGGAAAAAAATATTCAAAAGCAATTCAAAATGTTGTTTGGTTGTGAAATTCAAAACTATTATTCTGAAAACAATGCAAAATCTCGTGAAATTTCCAGCCTTGAAAAGAAAAACATTGAGTTGTTGACAGACAAAAAACATTTTGTTGAGGAACTTGAGAGTCTGCATGATAAATTGTTTGAATTGTCCGACAATATTGCTTCAAAAAATGAAAAACTTTTGGAATATCAAAAGAAATTGGAAATCTTGGCAAAAACAACCGCTTTTCTGGAACATTCAAGAGATGCAATATCTAATCGTTATATTGAGCCGGTTTCCAACAGATTTAATAAATATTACAAAAGATTTCTTGATGATGGAGATGAAATTATCATCGACTCAAATTTGGGACTTAGGTTTGGCGAGAGATATAACGAAATTGATTATTTAAGTGCCGGTCTTTATGATTTGGTATATATTTGCAAAAGATTTGCACTTATTGATTTGCTATTTAAAAAAGAAAAACCTGCCATAATTCTTGATGACCCGTTTGCAAACTTTGATGATGACAAATTGGAAGTTGCAAAGAATTTGCTTAATGAATTGAAAGATGAATATCAAATTATTTTGTTCACTTGTCAAAAGGCAAGAGCCTGATTGTAGATTTTAGAGGTTTGGAATGAAACATAACAATGTGATAAAAACCAATGTAATGAGAATATTGGAACAAAAAAACGTAAGTTATAAAAGCCATAACTATGCTGATAGTGATGCAGTGAGTGGGGTGGAAGTGGCTGAAATTTTACATGAAAACCCTAACCAAGTTTTCAAAACATTGGTCACAGTTGGGAATTCTAAAATCAATTATGTTTTTTTGATTCCGGTGAGCAAGGAACTTGATTTGAAAAAGGCAGCAAGTGTAGTTAATGAAAAGAATGTTGAAATGATAAAGTCAAAAGAACTGTTGCCTTTGACGGGATATGTCCATGGTGGGTGTTCTCCAATTGGAATGAAGAAACAATTTAGAACTGTTATTGATGCGTCTGCGAAAAATTTTGACACAATCATTTTCAGTGGTGGAAAAATTGGATTTCAAGTTGAAGTTTCGTTAGATGACTTGAAAAAAGCTTTGGTTTTTGATCTGGCAGATATATCAAAATAAACTATTGAAAACAAAAAAAGTTCTCTTTCATGAGAACTTTTTTTATTTGGAGCGGAAGACGAGATTCGAACTCGCGACTGCGTCACAAACTGCACTTTGGTTTCGCTTTGCAATCGCAAAGACTCATTTGGCGTTTGTTTGTTCCTTTTCCCAAAAACTTAACAGTGTTTTGGGGGCCATATGCAAATGTCACTTTTAGAAAATAAAAAAATAGCATTTTCAATTAATGCTATTTCAAAGTTGGAGCGGAAGACGAGATTCGAACTCGCGACATTTGCCTTGGCAAGGCAACGCTCTACCACTGAGCCACTCCCGCATATTCATTTTTATGAATTGTTGCAATCAATTGCTCTAATAATATACCAAATAATAAATAAAAAATCAAGCATTTTCATTAATTTCTTTAAAATTGTATAAATTTTTGTTTATGATGTTATTTTTGTCAATCTCTTCTTTGTTTGCATATTAAATAAGTAAAAGCTGATAAAAATTTAAAAATAAGTTTGACAAATCATGCGTTATGTGATATATTTAATACGTTTCAAAAGAGATGATTTATCTTGGTACCATCGCCAAGCGGTAAGGCAAAGGTCTGCAACACCTTTATTCCCCGGTTCAAATCCGGGTGGTACCTCCAGATTTAAATCATCTCTTTTGAAATATATGCTGGTGTGGCGGAATGGCAGACGCACAGGACTTAAAATCCTGAGTTCGAAAGGACGTGTGGGTTCGACTCCCACCACCAGCACCAGATTTAAAATTATTGAATTTGTAAAACATGGGCAGTCGCTTATGTTTTTTTATTTTATGAAATCAATATTTAAAAATTTTTAAATACTTGTGAAATATATTTGATAAATGATTGCAAGTTGTATTAAAATATCTCTTGGTAAAGAGGTGGAAAAGAGATATGTTAAAGAAAATCTTTGAAGATAAAAAGTTGTTGATTGCAAACATCTTGTTTTTAGTTGTTACATTTGCTTTTGACATTGGTTTGCTCGTCACTCGCAATGGTTATGTCTTTAAAACAATCGCCAGTGTTTTGTTTGTTATTTGTGGATTGGTGAATTTTGTTGTTGTTTACAAGCAGGAGAAAAATAGCAAACTTTTTGGTTGGTTTATGCTCACAGGGCTGGTTTTTGCTTGTGTAGGGGACATTTTGCTTATTGAATCAAGTTTGTTTATCTACGGAGCAATTTCATTTGCTATTGGGCATGTTTTCTTTTTTGTTGCATACAGCACTCTCTATAGAATCAACTGGAAAGATGTTTTGATTTCATTGGGAATCTTTGCTGTTGCACTTGTGGTGATTTTGGCAATTCCTGTTTTTGAATTTGACGGAATGCTTCCAGTTGTCATCATTTATGCGCTTGTTATTTCATTTATGCTTGGAAAAGCAATTTCAAATTTCGCTTTTTGCAAAGAAAATAAAATTCAAAATTTGATAATTATGCTTGGAAGCATTCTTTTCTTCCTTTCTGATTTGATGTTGCTTTTTAATGTTTTTTCAAATGTTGTTGACTCATATCGCATTTTTGACACAATATGTTTGGTCCTTTATTATCCTGCAGAGATTTTGCTTGCCACATCAATTTATTATTCAAACAGAAAATTGAGCAATCTGAAGAAATTAAGAACTAAAAAACCAATCTAAATATTAGATTTAATTATGTTTTATATTAAGCTATTTTTATTAATGAGGTAATTATGATTCAAGAAATAATTGAGAAACAGCGAGAATTTTTTAATAAGGGTGAAACTGTAAGTTATAATTTTCGTAAAAACGCTCTTATCAAATTGAAATCAACAATTTTGAAATATGAAAATGAAATTAAAGATGCTTTGTTAAAAGATTTGGGAAAGTCATCAACTGAAAGCTATATGTGTGAAATCGGCATGGTTCTTTCAGAACTTTCTTATGCCATCAAGCATCTTAAATCTTGGATGAAAAAGAAGAAAGTGAAAACTCCGCTTGCTCAGTTTCATTCAAAGAGTTTTACAGTCAGTGAACCGCTTGGAGTTGTGCTTGTCATGTCACCATGGAATTATCCTTTCATGCTTGCTTTTGACCCAATTGTTGGAGCATTGAGTGCGGGGAATTGCGTTGTTGTGAAGCCAGCGAGTTATGCAAAAAATACCTCTTTGATTATCAAAAAAATCTTGAGTGAATGTTTCAATGAAGAATATGTCGCCGTTGTTTTGGGTGGCAGAGAAGAGAACACCGCATTGTTGGAGCAAAAATTTGATTACATTTTCTTCACCGGCAGTGTCAATGTTGGGAAAACAGTGGCAGAAAAGGCTTCAAAAAATTTGACGCCTGTCACACTTGAATTGGGCGGGAAAAGTCCTTGCGTCATTGATGAAACTGCTGACCTGAAAGTTGCTGCAAAGAGACTTGTTTTTGGAAAATATTTGAATGTCGGACAAACTTGCGTTGCTCCGGATTATTTGCTTATTAAAAAGGGAATAAAAGACAAATTTTTGGGACTTATAAAGAAAGAAATTATACATATGTTTGGAGAAAAACCGCTTGAAAATGATTTGTATGGGCATATCATAAATGAAAAGCATTTTGAAAGAATTTGTGGACTTATTGACAAAGATAAGTGTGTTTTTGGTGGGAATGTGGACAAAAATACTCTTAAAATCGAACCAACAATTTTGGATAATGTAAGTTTGAATGATGCGGTGATGAAAGAAGAAATTTTTGGACCAATTTTCCCAATTTTGACTTATGAAAAAATTGAAGATGCTGTTGAAATTATTAGATCTTTTGAAAAACCATTGGCTCTTTATTTATTTTCTAACGATAAAAAAATTCAGGACTATTTTCTCAAATATGTTCCTTTTGGTGGTGGTTGCATTAATGACACAATCATTCATCTTGCAACGAGTTACATGGGCTTTGGTGGAGTTGGACAAAGTGGTTACGGCTCTTATCATGGAAGAAAAAGCTTTGAATTGTTTTCACATGAAAAAAGCATTGTGAAAAAATATAATTACATTGATTTGCCAATCAGATATCAACCATATTCAAAAAGAAAAGAAAAATTGATTAAATTTTTCTTAAAATAATTGTTTATAAATAGATTTTATTATTTCCAATCGATTGGAGTTTTTCCGTGTTCTTCCAAAAATTTGTTTGCTTTTGAGAAGTGTTTACAACCAAAAAATCCTCGATAAGCAGAAAGGGGACTTGGGTGGGGTGCTTTGAGAATCAAATGTTGCTTTCCAATCACACTTTCAAAACTTTGTGCATTAGAGCCCCACAAAATGAAAACCATTGGATCTTCTCTTTGTGACAGAAGTTCAATGATTTTATTTGTGAATGTTTCCCAGCCTTTTCCTCTGTGAGAATTTGCTTGTCCTCTGCGGACTGTTAAACTGGTGTTTAAAAGCAAAACACCTTGTTTTGCCCAACGCATAAGATTTCCGGTTTTCTCGCATTTGATATGTAGGTCATCTTCAATTTCTTTGTAGATATTGACAAGTGAAGGTGGCAATTCCACTCCATCTTGCACAGAAAAAGCAAGACCATGTGCTTGATTGGGTTCATGATATGGGTCTTGACCAATTATGACAACTTTGACATCTTCAAACTTGACTGCATTAAGAGCATTGAAAATGTTTTCCATCGCTGGATAGATGGTGTGAGAATTATATTCTTTTTCCAAAAATTCTTGAAGTTCTTTGAAATAAGGCTTTTGAAATTCGTCTTTTAGAAGATTTGCCCAACTTTTTGTTATTCTAATCATATTGGAATTATATCATAAATCATTAAAAAAGCAAAAACTAAACAAAAATTTAAAAATTTTATTTTGATTTTATTTTTTATTTAATATATAATAAAAATATGAAGAAAGTATTAGCAATAATGCTTATGATTTTGTGTGGATTCGCTTTTGTGGGAAGTGGAGTTGTTTTGTTGTCCGGTTGCTCAACATCTCAGTTAGAAACTGGCGGGGGGGGGGACTTCGTCACCTTCTGAAGACGAAACAACTGAAAACCCAAGTGATGAAGAGAACAATGAAGGCGAAGATGCTGATAATGAAACAGATGTAGGAGATGAAGGTGGTTCTTCAGATCAAGATGACGAAGAGATAGAGGCAAATTTGTGGACCACTGATTATACATTCACTGTTGTTGCGCAATACAAGACAGGAAGTGGAACGGCAACTACAGCCACTACATCAACTTCAACTAATGTTTTTCACATTCAGTGGCAAACAGAAAGTGGAAGTTCTGTAGATTGGGGAAACACTGGAACAGCAAAAAATTCAAGTGCATCAGTTAATAATGGTGCAGGAACTGTAGATGGTTCTTATTTTTCGTATAATTTTTACAATCTCTTTCAATACAAAAGAAGAGCTAAAATTACAGGTATAAATGGTTATGAAATTTGTGGAATAAGCACAAGTTCTTCCTTTTCAAATACAAGTTACACATCGACATATAGTGCAGTGTATTTCTATGGTGGCTCTGGTTCGTCAAGTGTGCAAACTTCAACAAGTGCTCCAAGTTCAAGTTCTGTCGGTTCACAAATCAGCAGTTGCACAATTTATATTAAATTGAGAAAAGAATACACTTTACAATTTATGGAGGGTAATGATATTACTGTAGAAAAATCTGTAAATATGTTGGCAGGTGTTGCCGTTTCTACAACAAGTCCGACAGAAGATAAGATAACTGTTGGTACTATTGGTTATGAAGCGGTGGGATTTTCAGAAACCAAAGGATTATTAAATGGTTCGTATACTTATGGTTTTGGTGTTACAGTTTCTTTGAGTGCATCATCTGTTAATAGGAATATTACTTTTTATTTAGTTCAAGGTCCAACAACTTATTACATTGAATATGATTATGGAGGTGGAAGTGCGGGAACTTATGCACCCACAAGCGCTAAGTATGGTTCGGTAATACAAATTTCAAATCCAGTGAGAACTTACTATACATTTTTAGGATGGACTGCAACTAATATTGATTATTGGCAAACTGGTTGGAGTGAAACTATTTATGCTAGATATGGCACATCATCAAGCAATGTAACAACACACTGGATGAATGATGGTTCAAAGGTGAAAGCTACATATTTTTTGAATCTTAATTGTGATGAAGAAACGATAGAGTTTACGGCACATTGGGAACAAAACACTTATTTGCTTACCATAAATTATTATGGCGGAACAACTCGTCAGACAAATACAACAAACTTGAATGTTAAACCTAGTTGGTCAAGCACGACCAGTAGCGTTGCAACAGGAAATAGTATTGTTGTTACTCATGCGAAAACAACAACCTCATATACAGTGACATTGTCAAGAGCAAGCAGCAGTTATTCATATTACATAAAGGTAGGTGGTGAACCGACAACAACGAGTTCAACCTTAAACAGCACGACATACACATGGACGCCAACATCAGATGTGACAATAAATGTGTATATGAGGCAGAGATATACAATAAGTTTCAATGGAAATGGATACACGAGTGGAACTGTGCCGAGTACAGTATATAAAGTGCATGGATATTCAGCAACAATTTCTGCAAATAATTTGACAAGGACGAGTTACACAGCGAATGGTTGGAACACAAATGCTGCAGGGACAGGTTCTCATTATACAACATCGTACGGGCTATCAACGGGGGATGTAATATTGTATGCAGACTGGACACCAAAGACATCAACAATCAAGGTTCAAATCAAGACATCGACCGATGGAACGAATTACACCAATTCGGTGACAGGTGGAACGGTGTCGGTTCGATATTATTATGATAACAACAACACTGTCACACAGTCGTCTGCCGTCAGTGTGACAAGTGCAACGGCAACAACTGTTGCCACAAACGCACTGATAAGTCAGACAGTGACCTTCACACCGTCGGCAAAGAGTGGATATGTGTTTGTTGGAATTTCAACAAGCTCAAGTGCACCAAACTCAACAGGAACGACATTCACACCTTCAACATCGGGAGCAACATACACAATCAATGTGTTCTTCAAAGTGTTGTCATCAAATCAATTGAAGTATGACAGCACGGAGAAATACTGGTATTTTGAGCATGGAGAATATCCACAGAGTTATGTAGGGACAAGTATGAACAACACGCTTAACAGTGTAAGTCCAACAAAGAGTGGAGAAATCAAATACA
>CAJJUK010000009.1 GCA_905195085.1 uncultured Christensenella sp. | reverse complement strand
AAATTAATTTTTTATATATTTTTTTAATTTTCTAGTGATAATAAACTACAAATATAGACAATAAATGCAAAGATGCCCAAAATATCGCACAAAAAAACTTCTGTAAAAATCAAATAAAAAAGATAAATGACAATTTTTCCTTAATTTTTTTCAATTTTTTTTAATAAATCACTAATTTTTGCTTCATATGAATATTTTTTTGATAAATTAACGACCATTTTTTCGCTTAAATTCACAATTTTTCCGTTATCTAAAATCAAATAAAAAACATTTGTTTTTGTGGTTTGAATTTTTTGAATTAGTTCTCTCAATGTAACATTGGGATACACACAACAAATGACAGGTTTGACAAAATTTTTAGTCTGTTTGCAAAAGATATTAACTTTTTCATATTTGCTAACAAAATTCAAATCTATCACCCCCACAAACAAAAAACAAGAAAACAACATATACGTTGGATTGAAATTTATAAAAAGAAAAATGAAAAACAACAGCAAAAAGAAAACGGCAAGCAAAAAGTTAAACACGATTGTGATTTTTTGTGCAATCTTAACATTGAAAAAGTGTGATGCACAATCAATAAAAATTCTTCCACCGTCCAACGGATATGCAGGAAGCAAATTGAACATAGCAATAACAAAACTGACAACCACAAATGACTCAGTGAAAAAATATGTCGATGGGAAAAGCCACCACATCGCCAAAACTAGAAATGCCGAAACAAAGTTTGCCAATGGTCCAGCAAACGCAATTTTCAGTTCATCTCTAAAATCAATGTTTTGATTGTGGTAGGACAATGAAAATCCATAAGGTGAAATTGAAAATTTGGTCAACCTATAACCCAAATTTTTCGCAATAACAAAATGCCCAAATTCATGAATGACAATGGCAAGAACATAACTCAAAGCCGGCAAAATTCCCAAAACAAAACATAACCACAACCAAATAATCAAACTGAAAGGGTGGATAGAAAATTTTTTCATAACAACCAACCAACACAAACAGCACATACGATGACAGTGACAATGCAACAAAACAATGTTCCAAACAAAAATTTGTTTGAAATTTTATGTTTTGGTTTAATCATGTTGTAATTGTCGCCATATGACTTTTGCTTGTCCATGGAATAATATATGCGCAAAAGTCAACATATAGACAAAAAAAGAAGGCTCTTTACCTTCTTTTATGCAATATTGTCATCACCCTGAACAGACTGAACACCCTCTTCATTTTTCAAGAAATCTGGAATCTCTTCATCTGGCAAAGGAAATTCATTATAAAGGCTGTCACTCTTAGGCTGATCTTCACCCTCTTCAATTACTTTGATTCTCTCAAGCAAACCATCGTAATCAGGCAAGTCTGCCAAGTCTCTCAAATTAAATCTCTTCAAGAAATTTTCTGTTGTTCCAAAGAGCAATGGTTTTCCAACTGCATCTTTTCTTCCAACAACCTCAATCATGTTTTGGTCGACCAAAATCTGGACAGCATAGTCACAGTTAACACGCCTTATATCTTCAATTTCAAGTTTTGTGATTGGTTGTTTGTAAGCAATGATTGCCAAAGTTTCAAGAGCCGCTCTGGTCAACGATTTTTCTCTGATTGGATTCAAAACTTCACTGATGTAATCTGCATAAGCAGGATTTGAAGAAAGTTGAATTTTGTTTTTAAATTTGATGATATGAATGCCGTTGTCACCAGAATATGTTTCTTCCAATTCTGCAACAACTTTATCAAGTTCTTTCTCTGTCAAATTCAATTTTTCAGCAATGAAAGATTTTTCAATTCCCTCTCCTGCCACAAAAAGAATTGACAAAACAATATCCTTAAGATTTTTCTTGTTTTCAACAATCATATCACACCTCATTTGCAGTTATGACAATATTTCCAAATGTTCCGCTTTGAATCACCTTGATGGTTTGCAACTTCAAAAGTTCCAAAAGGGCCAAGAAAGTGTTGATCAATTCACTCTTAGTCATATCGTTGTCAAACAATTCTTCAAATTCAAAACGTTTGCGTTCCTTTGCAAAATTTCTGATGGAAATAATCTTTTCTGCAACAGTAAATCTGTCCTTAACAATTTTCTTTGGTTGTTCATTTTCAACCGCTTTTTTAAGTTCTTCACGAGTCAAAACCTTTGCAAAAGCATCAAGCAATTGATCAAGCACCATATCTTTCATGATGACCTTAACTTTCTCAGTTTCCTTACCAGGAGCCCTATAAAATTTGTTGACATCCTCAATTGCTTTCAACTCTTTTCCTGTTTCCTTGAAAAGTTCATATTCACGCAATCTTCTCAAAAGCAACGCCTCATCATCTTCCTCTTCTGGCACAGGTTCTTGTTCCACAGGAAGGACACTCTTAGATTTGATTTCAATTAGAGTGGCTGCTACAGTGATAAACTCACTCGCCTTGTCCATGTCAACATTCTTAATGTCCTGCATATATTCCAAATATTGCTCAGTGATGTCAGCAAGTTTGACAGTTGCAATATCAAGTTTTGCTTCCTTAATCAAGTGGAGAAGAAGGTCCAAAGGTCCCTCAAAATTGTCCAACTTAAATCTGTAAGCGTCAGAAGATAAAAGCATATCTTTGCTTTCTTCAACTTGTTCAACTTTTTCTTCCGAAGCTTCCATATCATCTCCTATGTTTCGACTTAAATATTATACTAAATATTGAGTCTAATAGCAAGTAAAACACAAGAGTTTGACAATAAAAAAGAGAAGTTTACCTTCTCTTTAGACTATTTAATTTTATTTTCTTCTTTTGTTTGATATGGACTGTTGTTCTGCTGAGCAATTTTTTCTATTCTATCTCTATAGAAAATTTTTCTCTCATGAGTTCTATAAGTTCTTCTCATTGAAGCGTCTTCAAGATCATACATAAGACGAGCTATACCAACATCTTTACTGCCTTCTTTTTCATATTTTTCGATACGTTTTTTATTTAAAAAGGCATGCATGCCAAACAATTCTTTTTTTACTTGCTTATTTCCAAAAAAGTCGTGACATTGGATTTTGTCCAACAACTCAGGTTTTCTGGCGATTCTAGCAATAAATAATCTCAACTTTTCTGACTCTTCTGGATAAATACTGCAAACATATTGTCCATCATCTGTCATCAAATTGTAATTGTCTTGAAGATCTCTCAAAACAACAAATCCAGAAACATCTTTTGGTCTGTTGTATCCAATATAGATATTTTCATCAATTTTTCTGCCTGTATCTTTGTTAAACAACTCAAAAGTTTCAATTCCAACTTCATCATCATACACTTCAAAATTTGCATGATATTGTCTCAATTCAACTTTTCCTAAATCAATAACACGTCCATCCTCAATAGGTCTAATTTCAATCATTTTTTCTTTACTCCTAACAATAATATTCTATCACCAACCATTTGCAAAGTCAATATGCAAAAATAAAAAAAGTGCAATTTATGCACTCTTTTTTACCACTTTTCAATGATTTTATTGGCAGTTTCAAACCAAGATAAGTGTTTGATTTCCTCCTTAACAATAATTGGAATTTTTTTGATTACATTCCCATCTTTTGTCACTGTCACTTCTCCCACTTTGTCCCCAACATGAGTTGGAGCAGAAATTGTTGTTTTAACATCAAGAATTGTGTCATAACCAGACTTGTCACCTTTCTTGATTACTGCTGCAAAACTTGTTTCAGCAAAAACATCAACATTTTCTTGTTTGCCTTTGGCAACCTGAACATTTGCAATGGCAACATCACTGTCCACCAGTTTTTGACTTTCAAAATTTGCAAAACCATAGTTAAATAATGTCGCACTCTCGTTGAATCTTGTCTTACTGTTTTCTGCACCAATAATAACAGAAATCAATCTCATATCCCCACGCTTAGCAGACGCTCCCAAACAACAGCCAGCTTCATTTGTCGAACCCGTTTTTCCACCATCACAACCTTGATAATATCTTATCAATCTGTTTGTGTTGACAAGTTCGGTTTTTCTTCCTGAAGGATGTGTAAGTTCGTCCATCCAAATTGTGCTATATCTGTGATAGATGTCATGCTTCAAAATTTCTCTCAAAACGATTGCTGTATCTTTTGCAGAAGAATATTGTTCCGGAGCTGGAAGACCGGTGCAATTCACATAATGTGTGTCAGTCATGCCAAGTTCTTTTGCTCTTTTGTTCATTCTGTTTGTGAACGCCTTTTCATTTCCATTGAAATATTCTGCAAGTGCCACACTGGCATCATTAGCAGAAGCCATAATGACCGACTTCAACAAATCTTCAAAAGTGTAGTCCACATATGGATCAAGAAAAACCTGCGAACCGCCCATACTGGACGCATTTTCTGTTGTTGTGATTTTTGTATCCAATGCAACATTCCCTTCTTGCAGTTCTTCCAAAGCAATGAGAATTGTCATCATTTTGACCATACTTGCAATAGGCAGATGCTTTGTCTCATCTTTTGAATACAAAATTTCACCACTGTCATACTCCATTAGAATTGCACTTTTGCTGGAAATGTCAATATCACTGCTTGCATATGTAACACTGCCAGCATGCACAAAACCTGTGCAAAACATAGCAAACGCCAAAACGCACAAAACCAAACCGCTGAACTGTTTTTTCATAAAATGCTCCTTTTCGAATAGTTTCTACAAAAAGTAACATTTTATACAAAAGTACCAAACTCTCGCAACAGCAAATCATCAAATAATCATAATAACTTTTCCGTTCAGCACACAAAGAAGCAAGGTTTCAATCAAGTTGATGGCAATAAGAAGCAAAATTGCAACTAAAACATATAAAGCTCTGTTACATTCTGTGCATCCAAATTTTTTGCTGTTTCTGTTCATTTTTTGAAAGATAAAATAAAACATAATCAAAACAAACAGAGTGCAGAGTTGACATGGCAGAATGACAATAATCCCAGTTATTGCACCACTTATGCCATAAAAAATGAAAACTAGAGCAAAATTCAGCCCAAACAAATAACCTCTGTAAATAAACAAAACCTCAGCAAGTGGAAAAAGATAAATTGAAAACGACAAAATTGTCAAAATTGTAACATTAACCACAAGCGAAAGAGTCCTTGAAAAAAATGCAGAAGATGATGCTGCAATTCCAGAATAGAAATCATCAAGAGAAATGTCCTGCAGTCTTCCAAGTTCATAAGCATTATTGCTTTTTATCGCAATAAAAATACCCGTGCAAATTGCCGTAAAGACCAAAATGAAGGACAAAATCAACTTACCCTTGTTTTCTTTAAGAGCACTGACACAAGAAAATCTCAACCCATTGATGAAAGAATGTGTTTTATAGGACTTGACCATATAATATCTTATTTCAAAGAATATGAAAAAAGAACACACAGAAGTGTGTCTTTGGTTTTTAATAAATTTGCACTAATTGTTTTTGAAATTCAAAAGTTCACAAGCAAGAATTTTCAACTGTTCGTAAGTTATTCCGCCTTGAAAATATGCAATGTAAGGTTTCCTGATTGGACTGTCACAAGAAAGTTCAATTGAAGCACCTTCAACAAATGTTCCAGCTGCCATAATTATGTCACAGTTATAACCTGGCATGGCGTAAGGCATAGGCACAAAACTGCTGTCAACAGGAGACAATTTTTGAATAAGTTGAACAAATCGAATAAGTTCGTCAGCAGTGTCAAAAACGACTGATTTGATTATATCAAAACATTTTTCATCGCTCTGAGGAATGATTTTATATCCCTGTCTCTTCATCACCTCTCCAATCAAAAGTCCACCTTTAACAGCCTGACTAACCACGTGAGGAGCCATAAACAAACCTTGATAGAAAAGTCTGTAACCAGCTTCATAAGAGCCTGTTTCTCTTCCAAGAGAAGGACACGTGAAACGTCTTTCAATGTTTTCAATTGCACGTTTTGTTCCGACAATATAACCACCTGTTGGAGCAAGAGAACCTCCCAAATTTTTGATTAATGAACCCATGCAAACATCTGCTCCAACTTGAGTTGGTTCTTTTGTCTCAACCATTTCGCCATAACAATTATCCACAACAATAAAAGAGTTTGGACTAAGTCTTTTAATTTCCTTAAAAACAGGTTCCATAACATCTGTAGACAATGCCATTCTGCTGGAATATCCACGAGACTTTTGAACAAAAACAACTCTAGGTTTCAATTTTTTGACAGTTTTGAAGATTTTTTCTTCATCAAACTTTCCATTTTTCAAATCGATAAATTTGATGTCAACACCCAAGCTTTCCAAACTTCCATTATCTTTCCCAAAAAGAGTGTCATGCAAAGTGTCGTAAAGTTCTCCAGTGATTGACAACATCAAATCTTTTGGTCTCAAAAGTCCATAAAGAGCAGTGGCGATTGTGTGCGTTCCACAAGTCAAGTGTGGAGAGCAAATTGCATCTTCGGCCCCAAAAATTTTTGCAACGACCTTTGCAAAATCATCTCTCCCTTTGTCAGTGTAACCATAACCACTTGTTCCAGCAAAATGTGAAGTTGTCACCCCAATTTCCCTGAACGCATCAAGCACTTTTTTTTGATTGAAATAGGCTGTTCTTTCAATATCTTTAAACTGTCCTTCCAATTTTTTTTCAATGTCTTCAATAATCTTTAAATTATCCATTTTTCAACCAATCCTCAACTTTCTCAAAAATTTCTTTTTCTGCTTTCTCAATATCTGCAGTGTCAACATAGACAACATTTTTAATTCCACGCAGAAAAGTCAACTGCCTCTTGGCATAATTTCTGCTGTGCTGTTTCAATATTTCGACCATTCTGTCATAATCAATCTCTCCGTCCAAATATGACAAAACTTCTTTATATCCAATTGCTCTCATACTTTGATTTTTCACTGAAAGTCCACTTTTTTTAAGTTTTTTCACTTCGTCAACCAAACCATTTTCCAGCATCAAATCAACACGTTTGTTTATTGCATCATACAAAACCGCTCTGTCCTTAACAAGCGCAAAAATCAGCGGTTCAATTTCAACTTCTCCAGTTTGCTTTTCTCCATCAGAAAGAGCAATTTCCAAAGCCCTGACAAGTCGAACAGTGTTGTTTTTGTCAGTTTTCTCAGCCATTTCCTTATCTTTACTTTCAAGCATTGAAAAAAGAAATTCGTTTCCTTTTTCTTTTGCCAAGTTTTCCAACTGCTCTCTCAGTCTTGAATCTTTCTTTGTTCCACCAAAGTTATATCCCAATGTCAAAGCTTTCACATAAAGTCCTGTTCCACCAACCACAATTGGAAGTTTTCCTTTTGAAATAATCTCATCAATCTTTTGCTTGGTATATTCCACAAATTCATAAACCGAAAATTCCTGCCAAGGCTCCAAGATGTCAATTGCGTAATGAACAACTCCTTGCATTTCCTCTGGTTTGACCTTTGCAGACCCAATATCAAGGCCCTTATAAATCTGCACCGAATCCGCAGAAACAATTTCCCCATTCATTTTTTTTGCAAGTTTAACACTGAAAAATGTCTTTCCAACTGCAGTAGGTCCCAAAATGAAAACAACTTTTTTCTTCATCATAAAACCCTTTTAAACATCTTTTCAAGTTCTTTTCTTGTGATTTTAACAATGATTGGACGTCCATGTGGACAGAGAGCGACTCCCTCTTTCATTTTGTCAATCAAATATGCAATTTGCTCTTTTGTGACATCGTCTCCTGCTCTAATTGCGTGCTTACAAGCGGTCTGGCAAAGTTTTTCGTTGATGACATCACTTGCTGTTCTTTCTTTCATGCTTTCGTCAGCCAAAATTTCTTCAATAAATTTCTCAAGACGAATGCCTGACAGGACAAAAGGTATGCTCGTCACAGAAAATTCGTTGCCAATTTGAGAGATTTCAAAACCAATTTTTCTCAAATTATCAAGTTTGCTTTCAAAATTGTCTCTGTCTTTTGCAAGCAATTTGAAGTTGTAAGGCAAAAGCATATCTTGTTTTGCAACATTATTTTCTTCAATCTGCTTTTTAAGTCTGTCATAGTTTTGTCTTTCATGCATAGCATGTTGGTCAATGACATAGATGCTGTCATCATATTCTGTGATGATGTAAGTTTTAAAAACAACACCTACAATTTTAATTTCTTCAACCTTTGCTGTCAAAAACTTTTCTTCAACAAATTGTTCTGTTTTCTTTTCTTCTTTTTTCAAATCCTCTTGAACACTGAGTTCAACTTCATGCAAGAAACTGTCACCTGATTGGTCAAAGAATATGTTTCCACCAGGTCTGTTTTTGTTTCTTTTGTCAGACTTAACATTTGAAAAATCTGGCATATTGATGATTTCAATTCCTTGTTTTTGATATTCTTTTGGAGAGACAACTTTTTCAGCAGTAGCATCTGTGTCAACCTTTGCCTGCCCAAAACTTGTTCCTTCCAAGGCAGACATCTTGTCCAATCTAGATTTTTCAAACGCATTGAAGTCTGTTTCTTTTGGATTTGATTCGTTTTTTATATCAAATTTGCTCCAATCTTTTTCATCTTTGTTCGTAAATTCAAAATCTGCAATAAGGTTTGTTGAAAGCAATGCTTTTTCAACCGCTCTGCGAATGGCACCAAAAACTTTGGAAGAATTTTCAAACTTAACTTCTCTCTTGTTTGGATGAACATTGACATCAACTCTGTCAAAAGGCATTTCAAGCTTGATCACATAAATTGGAAATCTTCCTTTCATAAGGAGCGGTTCATAAGCCCCTTGAACACAAGCAGAGACCATATACTTTTCAACAAATCTTCCATTGACAAACAATGTCTGATAGGTTCTGTTTGGTCTTGAAAGTTTTGGTGAAACAACATAACCCTCAACTTTGATGTCGTCTTCAGCATAGTCAAGTTTGAGCAGATTTTCAAAAACATCTCTGCCATAAATCAAATAAATCACTTCATCCAAGTTTCCAGAATTGTGACTGTAGATAGTCTTTCCATCAACAACATATTCAAAATCAATGTCAGGACGAGAAAGCATAAATTTTTCAATCAAATGAGTGATTTCACTCTCTTCTGTTTTTGGCTTTTTCAAAAATTTGGCTCTTGCAGGAGTGTTGAAGAAAAGGTTTTGCATGGTGAGAGTTGTTCCATCAAGTCTTGCAACCTCGGTTATTTTTGAAATTTCTCCACCATCTGCATCAATTTTGTATCCCGTTTCGCTGTTTTTGGTCTTTGTTGTCAAACTTATCATGGAAACAGAAGCAATGCTTGCAAGAGCTTCTCCACGAAATCCAAGAGTTGAAATTTCGTCCAGATCATCAATGTCTGCAATTTTGCTTGTCGCATGTGGCAAAAAAGCAAGAGGCAAATCATCTTTTGCAATTCCACACCCATTGTCGGAAACACAGATTTTTTTGATTCCCCCTTCTTCAATTTCAACCTTAATTTTTGTTGCCCCAGCGTCCAAACTGTTTTCCACAAGTTCCTTAACAACCGAAGCAGGTCTTTCAACAACTTCACCTGCAGCAATTCGATTGTAGATTCTTGGTGACAGGACATTAATAGCCATATTTTCTCCTTTTATTCTTCCGTCTTAGCCTTCGTAATCAAATCATTCAAAACTTCAAAACTTTCAATTGGTGACATTCGGTTGATGTCCATATCTCTCAAAATCGAGAGCAGTTTTTGCCCAAGTTTGTTGTTTCTTTCTTGCTTTGTTCTCTCTTCATCTTCGCCAAAAATGTTCATATCAAGTTTTGTGTTAACTTTTTCCAAATTCAAACTGATTTCTTTTGCTCTGTCGATAACTTTTTGAGGAACACCCGCAAGTTGTGCAACTTCCACACCAAAACTTTTGCTTGCATGACCTCTGACAATCTTACGCAAGAAAACGACAGTGTCATTAATTTCTTTGACAGTGATTTTATAGTTCTTCACACCTTTAATCACCCCTTCAAGTTCTGAAAGTTCGTGATAGTGTGTCGCAAAAAGTGTCTTGCATTTCAAGTTCTTTGCAATGTATTCCACAACTGCCCATGCAATGGAAAGTCCGTCAAAAGTCGATGTACCTCTTCCAATTTCGTCCAAAACAACCAAACTTTTGTCGGTTGCATTGAGAAGAATATTTGCAACTTCACTCATTTCCACCATGAATGTGCTTTGTCCAAAAGCCAAGTCATCACTTGCACCAACACGAGTGAAAATTCTGTCCGTAATCGAAATTTCCGCACTCTTTGCAGGAACAAAACTCCCAATATGTGCAAGGAATGTGATGATTGCAACCTGACGCATATATGTGCTCTTTCCGGCCATGTTTGGTCCAGTGATGATCATCATTTTGTTTTCATCATCGTCAAGCAAAGTGTCATTGGCAATGAAAGAACCATCTTTGACAAATCTTTCAACAATTGGATGACGTCCATCAACAATGTTGATTTTTTTGATATTTTTGTTGATAACAGGTTTGCAGAAACCATATTTGACAGCACACAAAGAAAGTGAAAGCAATGCGTCAATTTCTGCAATAATTTTTGCAGAATCTGCAAAAGCAGAAAGATAATTGGAAAGATAATCCAAAAGCATTTTATAGAGTTTTTCTTCCAATTTGATGGCATTTTCTGCAGAATTAAAAATCTTATCTTCAATTTTTTGCAAATCTTCAGTTGTGTATCTTTCAGCATTTGCAATGGTTTGTTTTCTTATATATCTCAAAGGCACAAGGCTTGTTTGTCCTTTGCTTACTTCAATATAGAACCCAAAAACACTGTTGGAATGAATCTTCAAGTTTTTGATTCCAGTTTCTTCTCTCTCGATTTCTTCCAACTTGTCACACTCTTTCTTGGCAATTTCTTTGGCATGACGAAGATCATCAAGTTCTTGATTGAAACCATCATTGATATATCCACCTTCTTTTGTCAATGCTGGTGGTTTTTCCTTGATTGCTTTTCCAAGAAGTTCCACAATTTCAGAAAAGTCTTGCAATTTTTCTCTGCAATCAACCAACTTTTTGCTCTTGACATTTCCCAAAATTTTCTTAAGCTCAGGAATTTGAGAAAGAGAACTCTTAAGCGAGTTCAAGTCATTTGGAAGAACATTTCCATAGGCAATTTTTCCACTGATTCTCTCAATGTCTTTGATTCCGGTCAAACTTTCAACAAGTTTATCTCTCAAGATGAGATTTTTTGAAAGTTCTTCAACACTGTCCAACCTGTCATTAATTTCAGTTGAATTTTGAAGTGGTTGATCAAAAATCGCTCTAAATCTTCTTGCTCCCATGCTTGTTTTGGTCATGTCCATAAGCCAAAGCAAAGAGCCATATTTTTTTCTTTCTCTGATTGATTCCACAAGTTCAAGATTTCGTCTTGTGTTCATGTCAATAACCATAAATTGATTGTTCTTGACCTTGTTGATTTTGTTGATGTTTTTAAGTGACCTTTTTTGTGTCTCTTGCAAATATTCCAAAAGCGCCCCAATGGCAGGAATGTCCTGTTTGTTAGATTTCAACTCAAAAACATTGACAGCATTATCCCCAAATTGAGCACAAACATTTTCCTTTGCTTTTTCCGCGCCAAAAGCATATTCATAATATTCCTCAAATCTTGGATAAACCCCAAATTTCAAAATTGGCAAAGCATTATAAAATTCTTTTGCCTTGGCATTTCCAATCACTTCAGAAGGCATAATGCGATTTAATAGATCAGAAAAATTGCTGTCAAGTCCGCCGTCAAAATGACATAAATTAAATTCCCCTGTTGTTATGTCACAATAGACAACTGACAACTTGTCATCTTGCAAAAACATGGACATTATGTAGTTGTTTTTTCTCTCTTCAAGCATAGAATCATCAACGACTGTTCCGGCAGTAACAACTCTGACAACATCTCTTTCAACAATCTTGACACCCTTTTTAGGCTCTGTCAATTGTTCACAAATTGCCACCTTATAGCCAAGAGAAACCAACTTTGCAATGTAGGATTCCGCAGCATGATAAGGCACTCCACACATTGGTGCTTTTTCGTCAAGCCCGCAACTTTTTCCAGTCAAAGTCAAATCCAAGACATTGGAAATTTCAATCGCATCGTCATAGAAAAGTTCATAGAAATCACCAAGACGATAAAAGAGAATACAATCCTTGTATTTCTCTTTCATTTGCAAATAATGTTTCATCATGTTTGATGGTTCTTTCACTTTGCTGACGCTCATTTTTTTCCTTCCTGTTTTTGTATTTCTTTTTCAAGAGCCAAAAGCTCATTGACTCTTCTTTGTTTGATTTCCTGTGGAATTTGTCCTTCCATTTTGCTTGCCACTGTGCCTTCTCTTGGAGAATACATAAAAGCAAAAATGCTATCAAACTTAACTTCCCTAACAAGACTCATTGTGTCTTGAAATTCTTCTTCAGTTTCAGTTGGAAAACCAACAATAAAGTCAGATGTGATTCTTGCATCAGGAATTTTTTCACGGATTTTGTTGATGATTCCAAGATATTTTTCCCTTGTGTAAACCCTGTTCATCAATTTCAAAATTCGATTGTTTCCGCTTTGAGCAGGAAGATGAATGTCTTTCAAAATCTTGTCCTCGCTTGCAATCACATCAATCACTTCATCTGTCAAATCTTTTGGGTGAGAAGTCATAAAAGTAAGTTTGAAATCTCCTTCAATCGCGCAAATGTCACGCAAAAGTTGTGCAAAAGAAACCGCAGGAACAAGATCTTTTCCATAGGAGTTGACATTTTGTCCCAATAGTGTAATTTTCTTATATTTTCCTTCTGCCAAAACTTCACGAATTTCTTTCAAAATGTTTGCTTCTTGTCTGCTCTTCTCTCTGCCCTTGACATAAGGAACGATACAGTAAGTGCAAAAGTTGTTGCACCCTTGCATAATGTTCACCCAAGCATTGTCACCACTTGTTCTTTTGTATGGCACACTTTCGTCAATGTCACCTTCCTGCAAAAGTTCCAACTGTCTTCCAGTTTTGACAGCATTGACATAATGCTCAAAGTTTGGCAAATTGAAAGTTCCAATCACAATGTCAACAAAAGGAAAAGTGTTCATGATATAGTTAGCGGTTGTTTGTTTTTGAGTCATGCACCCACAAACCGCAATAATCAAAGAAGGCTTCTGTTTTTTCAACTTTTTCAAAGCCCCAACATTTCCAAAAACTCTATCTTCTGCCCCTTCACGAATGGCGCAAGTGTTGAAAACAATCAAATCTGCATCTTCTCTTTTGTCAGCAAGGGTATATCCCATTTTTTCACAAATTGAAGCGAGTTTTTCCGACTCGTGAACATTCATTTGGCAACCGTAAGTAACTATGTAATATTTCATGCCATAATTATACAAAAAAAACAAAAATTAAGCAAGTCAAACCGTGAATTTTTACCAAAATATGACACATAATAGGAAAATGAAGAAAATTGTCAAAATATGTCTAATTTCTTTTGTACTCGTCGCGGTGTTTGGCTGTGTTTTCTGTGGAAGTTTAGTCGCTGTATCTTATGCAAAATATCAATCAATTCCACTCAACACAGAAAGTTTGACATCTCCTTCACTTTCAATTGAAATTTTTGACAATGAAAATCGACCAATAAAGGAAGAAAATCAATTCAACGGCGATTTTTGCAAACTTGAAAGCCTGCATCAATACACCAAAGATGCTTTCATTTCGATTGAAGATAAAGAATTTTACAATCACAAAGGACTCAACAAGAAAAGAATTGTTAAAGCCATGATAAACAACATAAAAAGCGGAAAGTTGAAAGAAGGTGCATCAACAATAAGTCAACAACTCATCAAAAACACCCATCTCAGTAACGAAAAGACTTTTGAAAGAAAACTCAAAGAAATGGCATTGACAAAAAAACTTGAAAACAACTTCAGCAAAGACGAGATATTAGAAAGTTATTTAAACATAATCTTTTTTGGTAATAACTGTTATGGCCTTGAAAGTGCCAGCAAATATTATTTCAACAAAGATGCCAAAGATTTGAATTTGAATGAAAGTTGCACGCTTGCCGGTTTAATCAAATCTCCGACCAAATATTCCCCCATCTTAAATTATGACAATTGTCTGCAAAGAAGAAATTTGGTTTTGAGCGAAATGGAAAAAGATGGAAAAATCACAGTTGATGAAAAACTGAGCACTCAAAATCAACCAATCACTCTTGAAATAACCCAAAGAAATGAAAACAAACTGAATTCATATTCCCAAGCAAGCATTGATGAAGCATCAAAAATACTGAAAATTCCAGCAAAGCAAATTGCTCTTGCTGGCTACAAAATTCACACATACTGCAACAGCGAAAAACAAACAGCACTGAAAAATGCTCTTTCAAACAACGAAACAGATGGCACTGACAACGCAGGCATAATCATAGATGCTTCCACACATGGAGTAAGTGCATTTCAAGGAAACAGCAATTTCAAAATCTTGGATGTGAAAAGACAACCCGCCTCATGCCTTAAACCACTTTTGGTCTATGCCCCTGCTTTGAACGAAGATGTCATCAGTCCATCAACACAAATTCTGGACGAACCAATAAAAATTGGAAACTACAGCCCAAGCAATGTCAACAAAAAATTCTCTGGCTATATGTCCGTGACCGATGCTGTGAAAAATTCAATCAACATTCCAGCAATAAAAGTTTTGAGTTACATTGGCATTGACACTGGCAAGCAATATGCTCAAAAACTCGGCATTAATTTTGACGAAAAAGATGACAGTTATGCTCTTGCTCTTGGAGGAATGACTTATGGTGTCAACATCAAAGATCTTGCGACCGCCTACACCACTTTTGCAAACAAAGGACAATTTTCAAACTCAACCTTCATTCAATACATCACGGACAAGAACAACAAACTCGTTTACATTCACAAACCAACCACTCAAATGGTGCTCCGTGAAGACAGTGCATATCTCATGACAAACATCTTGCAAGAAACTGCAAAAAGCGGAACGGCAAGAAAACTCAGCACCGTCACAAACACAGAAATTGCCTCAAAGACAGGAACGGTCGGCAAAAAAAATGCCAGCGGAAACACAGACGCATACAACATTTCATACACTCCAACAGAAACAATAGGCGTTTGGTTTGGTTCTCTTTCCAATGAACCTGCAAAAATTGCCGGCGGAAATCAACCAACTGAAGTTGTAAGACAATATGTGGGTTCACAAACCTACGACAAAAAACAATTTGACGTTCCTTCTTCGGTTGCAGAAGTGAAGATTGACAGTTTGGAGAAAGAAGAAAATCACAGACTGGTTCTTGCAAGTCCTTATGCCCCAGCTCGCTTCACAGAAACTTGCTTGTTCTCTCGTTTCAACATGCCAACTGAAATCTCTGAAAACTTCACCGAAAAACCACAAATTTCGGCTGAAACAAGGGTGGAAAACAATCAAGTTGTCCTTTCTCTCAACGCACAAAAACATCTTGAATATCAAATTTATAAAGACGACATTCCATATCAAAAAGTTGAAGACAAACAAGGACAACTCACATTGAGACTAAGTTTCCCTGAAAAAGAAACAACAATCAAAATTGTTGCAAACTACATTGGCGAAAATGACAATTCTCTGCAAGCAGAAAAAGAATTCAATCTCACAAAAACCACACAAACCCAGACTCAACCAAAACAAAAATGGTATATATAACAAAAAAGACGAATCAAATTTTCGTCTTTTTAATTTTTTTTCTTTCCTTAAAAATTGATGCCATGCATATAGCAAACGGAACACTAAAAATTGCCACAACAGGTAATGCGGTAAAGATTAACACCCCTCTCAAAGCAAAAACATCAACACCACACCACGAAAGAATAGGGATATGAAGGAAGCCGACTATCACCAAACCGAACGATAAAATCGTCAAAACAATCAACACCCATTTTTTCATAAAAATTTAAAACCTCTCAAAAATCAGTCTTCAATGTTGTCATCTTCGTCTTCTGAACTTGGCAAATCAGAACCAGTCATCTGTTCTCTGATTTTTGTTTCAATTTCATTCATAATGTCAGGATTTTTCTCAAGATAGGTCTTTGTGTTTTCCTTTCCTTGACCAATTTTTTCATCATTATAAGAGAACCAAGCGCCACTTTTCTTTATGAGTCCCAAGTTCAAAGCCATATCCAAAATGCAACCTGACTTAGAAATTCCTTGACCATACATAATGTCAAATTCTGCAGTCTTGAAAGGTGGAGCAAGTTTGTTTTTAACAACCTTAACTTTTGTTCTGTTTCCGATTATGTTTTGACCTTCTTTGATTGTGTCAGTTTTTCTGACATCAAGACGAATGCTTGCATAGAACTTCAAAGCCTTACCACCAGTTGTTGTTTCTGGAGAGCCAAACATAACCCCAATCTTATCACGAAGTTGATTGATGAAAATCACAGCAGTGTTGCTCTTTGAAGAAACAGAAGTCATTTTTCTGAGTGCTTGACTCATCATTCTTGCTTGAAGACCAACATGATTGTCACCCATTTCTCCGTCAATTTCTGCTTTTGGTGTAAGTGCTGCAACAGAGTCCACAACAATAATGTCAAAAGCGCCAGAACGAATAAGTGTGTCACAAATGTTCAATGCTTGTTCTCCATTATCAGGTTGAGAAACATACAAAGATTTGATGTCAACACCCAATTTTTCTGCATACACAGGGTCAAGAGCGTGCTCTGCATCAATAAACGCAGCACGTCCACCCATCTTTTGTGCTTCAGCAACCATGTGCAAAGAAACAGTAGTCTTACCAGAAGATTCTGGTCCATAAATTTCAATAATTCTTCCGCGAGGAATACCACCAATTCCAAGTGCCATATCAAGAGTCAAACAACCAGTTGGAATGACATCAACCTTTTGATAAGGTTGGTCTCCAAGTTTCATGATTGCACCCTTTCCAAAGTCTTTTTCAATCTTGAGAAGTGCTTGTTCAAGAGCCTCTTCTCTTGGGTCTTTCTTTTCTTTTTCAGCCATAACAATCTCCTAAATTCTTATTGTCTTTTTTATAGTTATATTTTAACTCAAAACACCATAAATTTCAAAATGAAATCATAACATTTTCAGTGCTTATCAATATTTTTCTTTCAAAAATTTGAGCAACCTAAACAGTGCAAAACTTGAAACATTTTCCATTCTCTCACTTCTGTTTCCATAGAAAACTGAAGAGAAAACATGGATTTCTTTTTTGTTTCCAACCGCAACAAAACATCTTCCAGCATCACAATCAAAACCAGAAACTGCCAAGGCCAAATCTGATTCCACATTTTTCAAAAGATTTTTCGCCATAACAAAAGCGGTTTCTTTGCTTACCGTCCCATGTTCATCAAGAAAGGACTTTTCAATGCCAAGTTTTTCAAAGGAATTGTCCCCAAACATAATCAGACTTTCACTGATGTTAATCTTGTCATTCTCATCAAATTCAGACAATTTTTCCGAAATTTTCCCAACAGTAAGTCCATCACAAATGGAAAGAGACAGAGAATTTCTTCTCAAAATTTCACCACAGCAAACAACCAAATCTTTGTCATTTGTTGCAAAAAGTCCGTCACCAAATTTTTCAACAAGAACACTTTCATCAACAAACTTAGAATAATAAACAATATGTAAAAACGAAGAATTTGTTATTATTTTATAATCAAAATTTTCTTTCTGCGCTTTGATTTCTTCAAATTTTGAAACCACAAAATTTTTACTTTTTCCAAATATTGAACAAGAAAAAACATCTCTTGACTGCAAAAATTCGTCCAAAAATTTGTCAACGTCAAGTTCAATTGGAACGAACAGCATTTTGCGATATGTTGTGGTTTGTTCAAGTTTAATCGCCTGTTCTTGAATCAATGTCAAATTGTCAGTGTCAGTCTTACTTGCCTCAACCAATTTGTCAACATTGTCATTGTCACAAATTATGATGGCGTTGTCATAGGAGTTTTTTGCATCAATGCAAAAGCCCACACAATCAGCATAAAGAGAACATGAAAAAAAAGAAAAGTCAAAAAGCCCTCTTTTGAGAAGCGACTTTTCGATTTTCTCCAAACATTTTGATGTTAAATTTTGATTGTCAGAAAAGACAACAACTTTATTTTGCATCTTTAAGCACCTGTCTGTTGTTTGAAATATATTTCCAAGCAGAAACAATTGTCATGATGACTGTCACAGCAAGCAAAACATATCCAATGATGTTGAGCACTGTGTTTGCAGTAAGCCAAGCCTGGCTGCCCGCATTATAGAATTCTTCAATAACAAATGCGTAAACAAAATAGAAAATCAATGTGATAAATTGGAAAACAGCCTTAACTTTTCCATACATATCAGCTGCCAAAACGACATTTCTTGTTGCTGCAACTTGACGGAAAGCACTGATAATAAGTTCTCTTGCAAGAATGATGATTGCTGCAATAATTCCAACATATTGAGGCATAATTGCAGGAGCCACTTCAGTTCCAACATTTGGAACAATTGGATAAGCAATCAAAAGCAAAAGTCCAGCCATAACCAAAACTTTGTCAGCAATAGGGTCAAGGAATTTTCCCAAATTTGTAACAAGTCCCCTGCTCCTTGCAATCTTGCCATCAATGAAATCGGTAAGACAGGCAACGGCAAAGACTATTGTTGCGACAAGTTTTCCATAAGGAATGAAATCAGCCATATAGAAAAACACAAAAATTGGAATAAGCGCAAGTCTAACGCAAGTTATTTTATTTGGAAGATTCATAATAAACTCCTTTATAATTTTCACCATTAAAGTCAACAAATTTGACTTTCACAAACTCGCCAACTTTGATATTTTCATTATCCACAATTTCCACACCAAAGTCAACTGTTGGAGATAAAAACTCAGTATGTCCGATATAAAGACCAGTCTTTTCGTCAAAATAGTCAACAAGCACTGTGAAAACTTTGCCGATTTTCTCTTTCGCCTTTTCGGTCACAATGTTGCTTTGAATTTTTTGAATTTTCTTCAGTCTTCTTTTTTTAGTAAATTCGCTCACTTGGTCTTCCATGAAATAACTTGGCGTGTTTTCTTCACGATAATATGGAAAGAAACCAGCATAATCAAATCTTGTCTTCTTAACAAAATCGCACAACTTTTCAAAATCAGCCTTGGTCTCGCTTGGATAACCCACAATGAAGGTTGTCCTAAGTTCAATGTTGTGATATTCACTAGTGAGTTTGTCAATAAGTTTCCTGGTGTCTTCTTCTGACATTCTTCTTCTCATGCTTTTCAAGATTCTGTCATCAATATGTTGAAGTGGAATATCCAAATATTTGCACATCTTAGGCTCTTTTTCAATGAAATTCAAAAGATTGTCATCAGTTTTTTCTGGATACGCATAATGCAGTCTTATCCATTTAATCTTATCAATCTTTGCAAGTCTTTGACACAATTCCACCAATCTGTTTTTGCCATACAAATCTTCACCATATCTGGTGACATCCTGAGCAACAACAATGAGTTCTTTCACACCATTGTCAGCAAGATATTTTGCCTCATCCACAATTTCATCAATTGGATAACTTTGATATCTGCCCTTAATTCTTGGAATTGTGCAATATGAACAAGCATTACTGCACCCTTCCGCAATTTTCAGATAAGCATAAGCACCTCTGCTTGTGAAAATTCTTCCAAGTTTGCTTTTTGGCTTGCTTTGTTCAACGCCATACAACTTTTCAATGATTTGGCAAATGTTCTGATTGTCAGCTGCAACCAAAAACGCGTCAACTTCCGGAATCTCTTTCAAAAGTTCATCTTTGTGCCTTTGAGCCAAACAACCACTGACAATCACCTTCTCAATCACGCCACTGTTTTTCAACAAACACATTTGAAAAATGTTGTCAAGTGCTTCTTGTTTTGCAGGTGTAATGAATGCACAAGTGTTCACAATGACAATGTTTGCATCACTGACATCATCCACGATTTCAAAGCCATAATCTTTCAGTCTAAAAAGCATTTTCTCAAGGTCAACACGGTTTTTGTCACAACCAAGAGAAATTGCAGACACTTTTTTTCCTTTCAATCTTTCGTCCATTTTCTTCTCTCTCGTTAATTAATTTTGTAATCTATTCTTAAGCATTAAAGCAGATCTTCAATTCAGTTAAAACTCAAATTTCAATTTCGCATTAGTCAAATTGATCACCAAAAAGTTCATTAAACTCTTCTTCGGTGGTGTAAACAGTTCTGCCCTTCACACCATCAGCACTGGAAATGTAACCCGCTGCTTCCATTTGGTCAATGATTCTTGCAGCTCTTGGATAACCAATGGCAAAACGTCTTCTGATCATCGTTGCACTTGCCTGCTTACATTCAATTGAAGCCTTCAATGCTTGTGGCAACAATGGATCCATCTCGTTGTTATAACCCGGACCAGAATTGTTATTTTTGTTAGGATTCAAAATTTGCTCTTCAATATCTTTGTCGAAAATTGGTTTGTTGTTGTCACGAACATAGTCGACAATCTTGTTAATTTCTCCTGTTGTGATGAAGCAACCTTGAACACGTTTAGGTTCTTGTGCCCCAACTGGATAATAGAGCATATCCCCTTTTCCCAAAAGTTTTTCTGCTCCAACTCTGTCCAAAATGGTCATGGAGTCCACCGCACTTGTGACAGCAAAAGCAATACGAGAAGGGAAGTTGCTCTTAATCAGTCCGGTGATTACATCAACAGAAGGTCTTTGAGTTGCCAAAATCAAGTGAATTCCAGCAGCACGTGATTTTTGAGCAAGACGACAAACCTTTTCTTCCACTTCTTTCTTTCCTGTCATCATAAGGTCAGCAAGCTCGTCAACAATAATTACAATGAATGGCATTTTTTCAACCTTACCAGAAAGAACATCTGGAGTTTGGTTATATTCATCAATGTTTTTAACTCTTGCCATACCCAAAAGTTCAAAACGTCTTTCCATTTCAGTAACAGCCCAAGCAAGAGTGTTGATTGCTTTTTGAGTTTCGCAAACAATCTTTGGCATAATCAAATGAGGCAACGCTTCATAAGAAGAAAATTCCACACGCTTAGGGTCAATCAAAATGATTTTGACATCTTCTGGCGATGCTTTGTAGATGATGCTCAAGATGATAGAGTTCAAACAAACGCTCTTACCAGAGCCAGTTGACCCAGCAACCAAAAGGTGTGTAAGTTTTTGCATATTGCAGCAAATGGTGTTTCCAGTGATGTCTTTTCCAAGAGCAAATGTAAGTGGAGAAGGACTTTGAGTAAACTCTTTTGAAATCAGAACATCTTTCAAACTTACTGTTGCAATTGAAGTGTTTGGAACTTCAACACCAACAACACTTTTCCCAGGAACAGGTGCTTCAATTCTGATTGAACCTTCGGCTGCAAGTGAAAGAGCAATGTCGTCAGCACGATTTTTGATTTTGCTTACCGAAATTCCTTGTGGCATTTCAAGTTCATAACGCGTAACAGCAGGCCCAACAACAACCCCCTGAACTTTTGCAGGAACGCCAAATGTTTCAAGTGTATTTTCCAAAAGCACACGTTTTGTTGCAACATCTTCATTCAAAGTTGACAAGTCCACACTTTGAGTGGTGATGTATTCAATTGGTGGTTTTTCATAAACATAAGGTTCTTTTTCTTCTGGTTCTTGTTCTTCAGGAATTGGAGAATTTTCTCTTGACAAAGAGCCATTTCTTGCAGAAATTCTGTCATAGTCACGATTAAAATCTCTTCTCGCATCAATATCTTCCTGATTTGTCAGTTTTTCATGTCTATCAAAAGACCTGTCAAAAGAGCGTCTTTCAAAACTTCCACTGTTGTTTCTGTCTGGAAGTCTGTCAATAACATTTCTTTCACTGTCTTCATTTATGTGCTCATAAATGTCTGGATTTTCTTTCTTTTCTTCTTCAATGGCACTCTTGAGAATGTCATCAGCTTTTTCAACCAATTCTTCGCTTCTAACTTCAGGAAGAGTTCTTCTGATAACCGGTTGATTGTCTGGCTTAAATTCATCTTCATGATAAACCTCTGAAGGTTCAATTTCATCAGTCTTAAGTGAATTGATGTTGCTTTGAATTTCTTCTTTTGCAGGCACATCATTTTGTTTTCTGACATCTTTGAAATATTCGTCAATGTCAATTTGAGGTGGAGTCAAAATCAATTCTTTCAAAGACTTTGGTTTTTCAGGTTCTTTCTTTGTGGATTGGATAGGAGTTTTTTCATATTCATACGCCTTATCTCTCTTTTTGTCCAATCCCAAAATTTGTCTTGCAGTAAGTTGTTTGTTTTCTTCCTCTTTCAAATTGCCATTCAAGACAACATTAGGTGCTTCTTCTTCAACTTTTTCTCCAATGACTTCCACTTCTTTTTCTTCAACATCTTCGTCCAAAACTTTCCCAGTTTTTTTGTCTTTGATTTGAACAGAAACAGGTTCGTCTTCAGCCTTTTGTTTTTTCATATACTTCAAACTGTCCAAAAGAAGAGCAAGACAAAGCACAAAAGCCAGAGCAAAGATGATGTAAGCCCCATAGATGTTTGCCATATACAAGAAAATTGTTGTGAAAATCCCAACAAAAAAACCTCCAGCGGTCCACTTTGCAGTGTAATTCTTGGCCAAATAGTCCCAAAACGACATCTTGACACTCTCACCATCAACAACCTGCACATTATTTCCCACAATCGCAAGTTGCAAAATGCAAAGAGCAAAAAAGACCGTCAAAATCAAACAAATTGTATATTTTTTCGACATAACATATCTTCTGTTGTTAACAAGCGCAAGCCCAACAACAAAAAGAATGATGCAAAGCGGATAACCAAAAACACCAAAAAGTCCCAACAAAAAAGTTTGAATTGGAGCAACAATGCCTGTCAAGAACAAGAACACAACAGATGCTGCAGCAATCAAAGAGAAGCCAACAATCTTCTTAGTGTTAGGATTTTTAGTCTTTTTCTTTTTTGAATTTAGTTTATAAACCGCCATTAAATAACCCCCAATTTAAAGGTCAAAACGAAGATAAATCAAAACCTATCTTTTTACAAATATAATTATATCATTAAATAGATAAAAACAACAAACAGTTTTAACAAAAAACCAACACGGAAAAAGCAAAAATAAATCCAAATTAAAAAGATTTTGCAAAAATGTCAAAGATATTGTCTTTCTTTTGCCAATAAACAAGCACAAAATTGAACATTGCAACCATCATTGTCCAATATTTTCAGAAACTGTGCAAAGTTCAAAGCCTTTTTCTTTCAAGGTTTTGATGATTCGGTCAAGAGCATTTTTCGTCGCTTCCGTTGGGTGCATCAAAACAAAATCTCCACCTTTGCAGTTTTTGATTGCACGATTATAAATCACTTCGCTGTCTTTATCTCTCCAATCAATCGTATCCCTTCCATCAGTCCACATGATTGTTTTGTAGCCAAGTTCTGTGGCAATTTCCACAGTTTTTTTGTTGTAAGAACCACTTGGTGGAGCAAACAAATCCATTTCAACCCCAATCAAACTTTTGACCAAATTGTGAGTGTTTATAATCTCTTCATAGTTCTTTTCTGCAGAAAGTTTCCCTTGGTCTTTGTGATAATAACCATGATTGCCGATTTCGTGTCCAGCGTCATAAATTTTTTGCAACATATCACTTTCAGCAACAGCCCAAGTGCCACCAACGAAAAAGGTTGTCTTGACATCATTGTCTTCCAAAATCTGCAACATCTCATCAAGATATTCTGTCCCCCAATAGACATTGATCATAAGCGTGATTTTGTTTGATTTTTCGTCGCCACTGTAATAAACTCCATTGATAATGCTTGACGAAGTGACATAATCAACGCCATACACTGCCATGCATGAAATGATTACAAGCATGACAACAATCACCGTATTTGTCAAAAATCTGCGACCATTAATGGTCAAAAAATGTAATTTTTTCATGTTATAAGATATGTTGTCCACACTGAAAAATTACACAAACAAAAGAAAACACAACAAAAAAAGATGCAACCATTTCGCATCTTTTTTATTCCATTCAAATCAAAGATTAGTGATGTTTTTTGATCAAACCAATTGCCTTGGAAATTTCCAAAACAACAACTGGAACAAGTGAAAAACCTATTCCAATCAAATAACCATAATATGGAAGATAGGTCATTCCAAAAGCAGTGACAACTCCTGGCGTAAACATCACAAAAGCGACAAGAAGAATGGAGCCTAATGCTGCCCAATTCAACTTGTGGTTGCTGAAAGGTCCAATTTTAAATAACGAACTTTCAGAGCGCATATTGTATGCATGAACAACCTGCATAAGCGTCAAAGTCATAAATGCAAGAGTGCTTCCACCCTCTGGAGAACCCCCAGTAATCATTTCACCAATGAAATATGCCCCAAGCGTCAAAGCCGCAAACATACAACCCTGCAAGAAGATTCTGATTCCGTAACCATGAGCAAACAAACTCTCATTTTTTGGTCTTGGTTTTCTCTGCATAACATTGTTTTCAACAGCTTCCATTCCAAGAGCAACAGCTGGCAAAGAATCACTGACAAGATTAATCCAAAGAAGCTGAATTGAAATAAATGGAGAAGCTTGCCAGAAAATCATCGCGAGGAAAACGACAATAATCTCACTGATGTTTGTTCCAAGCAAAAATCCAACCACTTTTTTTATGTTTGAATAAATTCCTCTGCCTTCCTTAACAGCATCAACGACCGTTGCAAAGTTGTCGTCAGTCAATGTCATATCTGCTGCACTTTTTGCCACATCAGTTCCAGTGATTCCCATGGCACAACCAATGTCTGAAGCCTTCAAAGCCGGAGCATCGTTCACACCATCACCAGTCATAGAAACAACATGACCCTTCTTTTGCCAAGCCTTGACAATTCGGATTTTATTTTCCGGCGACACACGTGCATAGACAGAAATTTTTTCAACTTCATTGTCCAACTGTTCTTCACTCATGGCGTCAAGTTCTGCACCAGTGATTGCCTTGTCACCCTCTTCCATAATTCCAAGCATTTTTGCAATTGCAGACGCTGTCACAACATGGTCACCAGTAATCATAACAGGTTTAATTCCAGCCTGGCGACAAAGTGCAACCGCTTCCTTTGCTTCAGGTCTTGGAGGATCAATCATTCCCACAAGTCCCATGAAAGTGAGTCCACACTCAAGTTCTTCACTTGTGATATTCTTAGGCATTTTCTTAAGCTTTTTATAACCTATCGCCAAAACTCTAAGAGCCTGAGAACTCATTTCATGATTGATTTTTCGTGCAGTTTCAATGTCTCCCACAACACATTTGGTTGCCATAACATCAAACGCACCCTTGACAATCACAACATATTCCCCATCAATCTCATTGACTGTCGTCATCAATTTTCGATCAGAATCAAATGGGAGTTCCGCCACACGAGGATAGAGTTTGTTGAGTTTCTTTTTGCTTCCACCGATTTTATGTGAAGCAAGAACAATCGCAGTTTCAGTAGGGTCACCAAGATGAACTTCTTTGTCCTTTTCAAAATTCACAGAACCGTCACAACACAAAGCCCCATAGTTAAGAAGAGTTTTTTCTTTATCTCCCACTTTCTTTGGCTCAAAATCTAAAACTTCCCCACCATCAACATAGGTCTTAACCAAAGTCATTCTGTTTTGAGTTAATGTTCCTGTCTTATCTGAACAAATAACAGAGGCACAACCAAGAGTCTCCACAGCAGGAAGCCTTTTGATAATCACATTTTTTTTGACCATTCTCGTGACACCAATAGAAAGGACAATTGTCACAATTGCAGGAAGTCCTTCTGGAATTGCAGAAACAGCCAAAGAAACGGCAGTCATAAACATTTCCATAACATCTTGACCATTCAAAAGACCAACAATAAAGACAATCACACAAGCAACCAACGCTGCAATTCCCAAATATTTCCCAAGCTGAGAAAGTTTTTGTTGAAGTGGTGTCTTTGTTTCTTTCTCCCCAGCAAGAAGATTGGCAATCTTGCCCATTTCTGTGTTCATTCCAGTTCCGGTCACAACTGCGGTTGCCGTTCCATAAGTAACTGAACAGCCAGAAAACACCATATTATCTCTGTCACCAATCGCTGCTTTTTCTTTAACTTTAGCCCCAGCATCTTTTTCAGCAGGAACTGATTCTCCGGTCAAAGCAGACTCTTCCGATTTCAAATTGGAACTTTCCAAAAGCCTGGCATCAGCAGGCACAAAATCTCCTGCTTCAAGATGAATAATATCTCCAGGCACCAATTCATCAGCATTGACAATTTTTTCTTCTCCACCACGTAAAACTCTTGCGTGCGGAGCAGACATATTTTTAAGTGCATCCAAAGCCTTCTCCGCCTTACTCTCCTGCACAAGCCCCATAACAGCATTGATAATGACAATAAGCAAAATAAGTGCTGGTTCAATAAATTCCATAGGGTCTTTTTCGACACAAGCCACAACAAAAGAAATGATTGCAGCAATAATAAGAATGATGATCATCACATCTTTAAATTGCTCCAAAAAACGAACAAACATATTCTTTTTCTTTTTGTCCGCAAGTTTGTTTGGTCCAAACTTTGCGCGTCTTTCAACCACTTGTTCTTCCGACAAACCAGTTTTGAAATCGACATCAAGTTCTTTAACAACTGTTTTTCTACTCTGACTGTGATAAGCCAACCTTTTCCGCCTCCTAATACGTTGCTATCATTTTATCAATTCCTTGCAACAAAATCAAGCAAAATCGTGTTCATCCAAAACTGGAATGATGTCAATTCCGGGTTCTTCATAAGGATGGGCCTTTCTCAAAGCCACCAAAACATTTTTAACTTTTTCCACATCACAAACAACTTCCAATTTTTCTTCATCAACAAATTCCAAATTGTTTATTTTTCCAATATGCGGTTTAGCATTGCTATTTGGAATAAATGTCCCAACACTTTTGACAGAAGTTGAACAGAAAGTATAATTTCCAATAATGCCAGCACCTGCTTCACACATTGCCTTTCTGACTTCGTCAACATAACCAACCGGCACAGCCACAAAAATTTTAACCTTACGAACTTCAATTTTCATCCTTCACTTCCTGTTTTATTTTCATTCAACAATGACTTTGCCATCTAAATTGCAAATATAGCACTGTGGCAATTTTTCTTTTATATGTTTCAGGATTTTCTTATTTTTTTCAAATTTTCTACCAACTAACACACCTTCAATCATTGTCCTTGGAATACCAAAAACAATATAACCAATTCGTCGATCATCTTTAAAATGTCTATTATTTCGATAAATGTTCTCATATTCTTGATTTAAAAAGTGGAAGAATGGCATAACAACATCAATTGGAATATCATCATTGTTTAAATTGTTTTTTACGAGCTTTTGAACTTCTTTGTCTCTGGTGTTAAAAATAAAAGCAAGTTGTTTATCATCTCTTGCAAGACTAGGCATGAATCTAGTTTCCATAGTCGACTCAGCACTCCAACTGAAATGTTTAATTCTTCTCATCTTCTCAACAAAATTGTCTAGCTCTTTATATGGCACAACCTCAAACTTGTCATTATAACTAACAGACATTCCACTGTACCACCTAATATATTCTCCCAAAGATATCTTTTTCTGAATATCCCAAACAGAAACTGAGTATGTAACCTTGTGACGCTTAAGTGGTTTTTGCTTAAAGTCGCCATTGATAACACCGACAGAAGCCTTTTCATCAAAATTATCTAAATCAGCACCAAAGCCATGTAAGAATGTTCCTTTTTGCAAAATGACATTGTCACCAACCTTATATTTAGGCTTTTTAAGCTTGAGATTGCTTATTCTATAAAACTCATCAATTTGTTGCAAAATCAACTTTTGAGTTTCCCCGGAAAATTCTTTTTTTGTCACATTAATATAATCTTGCTTTTCCACAACCATCTCCCTTTTGAGATTTTTTATTATCATTTTACCAAATTTCTCATTGGACAAGTCTCTTCTTATAAAATATATATTTATTGCCAGATAAAATATTAGGATTACAATCTAAGCTTTGATACGATTAATAATCAAATCTTCAACAATCAATTTTTTATCAGTAAAAATGTTATCATAAATTACTTCTGCCAATTCTTTTGCAGACATAAAAGTTTTTTGCTTTTCTTCTGAAACATAATCCCTGCTGTTTTTGTAAAAATTGGTATTAATGCCACCTGGGTAAACACCATAAATCTTAATTTTTGAATCTCGATAAGCCACTTTCAAACTTTCAGTATAACCTCTTTCTGCCCATTTTGTCGCACAGTAAACACTCTCTTGTTTATTCCCTCTGAGAGCGGCAGAAGACATGATGTTAACAATTTTTCCACCATGCTTCTCCATACTCTTTAAAACATTTGCTGAGAACAATATCATACCTTTCAAACCTTCAAAACATAAATCTATATCTTGAAGAGTGTATTCTGTTGGCAATTTAAAAGAAGGTGTTCCAGCACAATTAATCAATGCAACTATTTGTCCAATTTTTTGAATTTCTTGAACAGTTTTAACAACAAATGCTTCATCTGAAACATCTCCACAAAAATCCTTGTAATTCTCTTTAATTTTAATTTTTGCCAAAGCATCTTCATCTTTGTCAACATTGCAAACAAAAAAATCTTTTTTCGAAAGCAACTTTACTAATTCACGACCTAGTCCGTTTGCTCCACCTGTTACAATAATTATCTTTTTCATAATATCTCCTTTTAAATATCAATTTAAAAACTGTCATAGTCTATCAGTTCAATTCCATCAAAAAGACCTTCTTCTTTTGCTCGCCTCAAGATTGATAATTCTTCATCTCTTTTCAAATAAGATGTAATTGTCTTTGTATAATCATCAATATATCCCGCATGTGTCAACAATTCAATCACCAAATCAGTGTCACGGTATTTGTTAATAAATTCTTTTAAAAAGTCCAAATTGACATTTTTTATAGAGAAATCACAAAAAAACAAATCTGGTTTTTTTATATCAAATTTTTCAGTATAATCTTCTCTTCTGATTGGCAAAGAAAACTGTTTAGCAACATCATATACCACTTGTTTTATAATGTTATTATCTCCCAAATGATGATGACAAGTGATGTGATTTATCACAATCCCACCCCTGCTATATTTTTCAACCATGTCAAGTTGCGCAATAATCTCATTGTAAACACTTTTGTAAGTAAGTTTGTTGTTTTCAATTTGTTTTTTGTTATATAAAAAGACACCATTTTCATCTGTTAAAAGTGGATTTTCAATGATTGGTTTTCCCACAGTGAAATTGATATGTATGCCCAATTTTTTGATATTGTTTTTCAGTGCTTGTTCAACGGCATATTTGGCACAAGGCATGTTTGCCATAATATTTGTCGAAGTGATAAATCCATGTTTGATGCCATCAATAATTCCGTCTGAAATACTTTTGCTCAAACCAAAATCATCTGCTTCAATTATCAATTTCATAACCACCTCAAATAACTTAAACTTGGAGCTGATGGCGGGAATCGAACCCGCGACCTACCGATTACGAATCAGTTGCTCTACCGACTGAGCCACATCAGCATAAGATGCTTTTTGCATCTTTTTACAAAATTTTTCAAAATGTTTTACTTTTGTTTTTTGAAGCACTGGTTATTTCAGTCATTTTCCCGTTTTCAAACTTATAGGCTTCCCCATAGACTTTGCTTCCTTTTTCATCAATTCTAACAAAACTTCCGTTTGGAATTGCAATCAAAGGCATAACAAAACTATCTTTCAAATAAAAATCATTCAACAAGTCAATTCCATCTTCCACATGCACATTGCCTTTTTTCTTGTCAAAATGAGGTATCACACTGATATCAGTCAAACCAAGTCCTTTCAAAAATTTAGGATCTTGAAGTTCTGATTCGTCTTCTGGATAATTGTAAACATTTGAAGCCATATTCATAGCCCCTGCACTTTGCCCCATAACAACGCCATGACAATTTTTGATTATCTCTGCAAGCCTTATATCTGCAAAAAAATCATTTTGAGTTGGAACATGTCCACCCGCCAAAAACAACAAATCGGCTTTTTCAACAAGTTGCTTTGCTTTTGCTTTGTTTCTTTCATCAAGAACAATCAAATTCTTAAATTCAATTCCAGACAACTTCAATCCTTCAAATGTCATTTCTGCATAATTGTCCGTTTTATCATAGCCCGTTGGATTGCTTGCGACAAAAACCAATGTATCAAATTTCTTTATGTCTTTTTTAAGCAGTTCAATAAGTCCATTTTGATAGACAGCTTTGCATGCAACTCTTACACCATCAACTTTCTCACTAGTCCCCAAATCACTGACCAAATATCTGATCATAAAAACCTCCAATCAATCTTTCATCTCCGCCAATTTAAATGAAACCTTTCCCTCATCTTCATCTTTAGACAAAACTTCAACATCAACCTTGTCACCAACTTTCACAATCTCATAAATCTTTTTGGTTTTGTTCTCGGTGGCATTTGAAATATGCAAAAGTCCAGTTGCACCATTTTCAACTTTGATTATTGCTCCAAACTGCAAAAGTTTGACAACTTCTCCCGTATAAGTTTGCCCAACAACCAATTCTTTAACTCTCGTGATTTTTGGATCTTCCAAAAGTGCTTTAAGGGAAAGTTCAACTTTTTTGTTCTCTCTGTCAACCTTAATTACTTTGAATTGTCTTTCATCTCCAACTTTCAAAGCATCTTCAACCTTATCAAGTTTTTCATAAGATATATTTGAAATGTGAAGGAAACAATCAAAGCCATCAACACTGACAAAAGCCCCATAAGGCACAATTCTTTCAACCTTGCCTTTGACAATTTTGTTGATGAAAATACTGTTCCAAAAATTCTTTTCAATTGCAACCTTGATTTGTTCTTGCAAAAGTTTGACACTTCCAATGATTGTCTTGTTTTCTTTGTCAATTTCTGTCACAACGGCTTCAAACTGTTTTCCAATCAATTTGTGGAAATCTTTGACGTAACGATCTGAAACTTCAGAAAAAGGAATGATGATGGTATAATCTCCCATCTTTGACATCAAACCGCTTCCAACACCTGTTGCAACAAAAGAGAACTTGCTTCCAAGTCTCAAATTCAACGCATTTTGATTGGCAAGTTTCAAAGCATCTGCCAAACTTTTTGACGCTTCAATCAAACCTTCTTCATTTTTTTGATTTGTGATGACAACGCTAAATCTGTCACCAATCTTAACATCATCATAATTTTCAAAATCTGATGCAGGAATGAAAGCATCATTTTTTCCACCAATATTGAAAATCACACCGTCATCACGCCTAAGCACAACAACACCATCAAAAGATTGTCCCTTACGATAAGAAGTAAAAGTTTTATCAATCATTTCCAAATTAAATTTCTCGCTCATAACACCCTTCATAAATTACAAATTTTTATTTAAGAAAGATTATCAAAAATCTTTATAAAAGTCAAATATATTCCCAAATTTAATAATAAAAGAACCTTTTATGTGGTTCTTTATTTTTTCTTTTTCTTCTTACTTAAAATTTCCTCTCTAAGTTCCAACATCTTTTCTCTGACAATATCGTTTGCTTTCTGCAAAGTTTCTTCGTCCAGTTTCTTTCCATAGAACTCAGAAAGTTCAAAAGGTTTTCCAATGTGATAGACACTTTTTCTAAACAACTTTGGTTTTCTTTCAATCCAAATTGGAGCAATTGGAGTTTTTGTCTTTATTGCAATCATAGCAAGCCCACTTTTTATCTCTCCCAAAACGTCCTCTTCGTTTTTCAATCTTGTTCCTTCTGGAAAGATGAAAAGTTTTTTGTCATCTTTAAGTGCTTTCATGCAAGTCTTAATTGCATTGATGTCAGTTGCTTCCCTGTCAATCTCAATTCCACCAAAATTACGCAATATTGCTCCAAAGAGTTTGTTCTTGAAAAGCTCCTTCTTCGCCAAAATCTTAATTTTTTCACTGGTGTTCAAAATATACAACGCAATATCCCAGTTTGAGCGATGATTGCAAGAGATAATAACTTTTCCCTTAGGCAAATTTTTTCTTCCCTTGATAAATGTTGGATGCAGAATATTCAGTGGCAACCAAAGCAAAATCCTAGCCAACCATAAGAGCATAACATTCCTCCAAAATTAAATTACTACATTATATTAATGAAATCAACGCACGTTGTCAAACTAAACACAAAAATTCTTCGCAAGTGAAAATGCTGTTGCCCACGCAATTTGAAGATTAAATCCACCAGTCAAAGCATCAACATCAAGCACCTCTCCCGTGAAATACAAACCCGGAACCAACTTGCTTTCAAAAGTTTTGGGGTTGACTTCTTTCAAATTGACACCACCGCTTGTTATGATTCCTGTGTTGATGTCATAAAGTCCGCCATAAGACAATTTGAAACTTTTCAACCCCTCTATCAGTTTTTGTCTTTCCGCTTTTGTTATGTCGTGAATTTTTTTATTTTCATCAAGTCCGATTATCTCGGCAAAAACTTCTGCAACCGCTTTTGGCAAAAGTCCTTTCAAAACATTTTTCAAATCCTTGTTTTTGTTCTCTTCAAAGTCTCTTAAAAGTCTGGCATCAAGTTGTTTGTCGGATAGCGCTGGCTTAAAGTCAAGTGTCATCGAAACATTTTGACAACGATTGACATAACTGGAAGCGGTCAACACAATTGGCCCTGAAATACCTTGGTCAGTGAAAAGCATTTCTCCAAAGAATGACAATTTCTTTCCGTCTGCCAAAACATTCAACTCAACATTCTTCAAAGAAACCCCTTGCAACTTGCTCACAAACTTATCTTTCAAAACAATTGGACAAAGTGCAGGAACAACTTCTTCGATTGTGTGTCCAAATGTCTTTGCAAATTTGTAACCGTCTCCACTGCTTCCTGTTGCCTTATAACTTTTTCCACCAGTTGCAATGATGACTTTTTCAAAAGTTCTTTTACCTTTCGAAGAAACCACAACAAAAGCATCATCTTTCTTGTTTATTGCCAAAACTTCATCATCAAATGAAAAATTGACATTTTTGCAATGCTTTTCTTTCAAAACTTTGACAACATCTCCCGCCTTATCACTTTCAGGGAAGACACGATTTCCTCTTTCAACTTTGGTTTTAAGCCCAAGTTCTTCAAAAAAATTGACACAATCAAAACTAGAAAAGGAATAGATTGCAGACCTAAGAAATTTGTCTCCCCTAACAACATTTTTCAAAAACTCATCTATTGTGCAAAGATTTGTTATGTTGCATCTGCCCTTTCCAGTGATAAAGAGTTTCTTTCCAGCCTTTTCATTTTTCTCAAGCACCGTCACATCATGACCTTTGTCAGCCAAAAACCCTGCCACCATAAGGCCAGATGCCCCTGCACCAATAACCGCAACCTTACTCATTTCACTCCTTTGAAATATGCAATTTCTTCTTCTGTCATAGGTTTTGTTTTTCCACGATAAAGTCCGCCCAGACGCACCTGTCCAATTCTGACTCTCTTCAAAAGTTTGATTTGATGACCAATAGCATCAAACATTCTTCTAACTTGGTGATTTTGTCCTTCATCAATCACAACAGAAACCTTGCTGAACCTCCCGTCATATTCCAAAAGTTTAACTCTCGCTTCTGGCATTCTTTTTCCGTTCTCAACAACACCTTTTCTCAGAACTGCCAAATCGCCTTCTTTGATTTCTCCTTCAACCGTGACATGATATTCTTTTTCAAAGTGGAATTTTGGATGCGTAATTAAATTTGCAAAATCTCCGTCATTTGTCAGAAAAATCAAACCTTCTGTGTCATAGTCAAGTCTGCCAACACTGAACAAACGAACATCACTTTCCACCAAATCAAAAATGGTTTTTCTTCCCTTTTCATCTTTTGCCGTGCAAGCATACCCCTTAGGTTTGTTCATTTTCAAATACACAAAATCATTTGGAAGCGAAACAACCACCCCATCAACCTTAACAACATCTTTTTTCTCATCAACAGAGACTCCAAGGTTGTCCACAATTTGACCATTGATAGAAACACGACCAAATCTGATTATGTCATCACATTTTCTTCTTGAAGCAACACCACAAGAACTCAAAAATTTGTTTAATCTCATCATAAAAAATCCTCTCACCTGCAAACTCCAACAGATGAGAGAATTTCAAAATTACCAATTCTTGAAAAAGTCTTTCATTCTTTGAAGTATTGACTTTGGTTTTATCTCTTCTATTGTAAAGATTTTCTCAGAGAAAAGCAAGTCATTACCCAAAAATATTTCCACCTTTCCAATTTCACTATCTTTATCAAGCGGTGCTTCCACACTTTGCGGATAAGAGTAGACAAATTTCAAATTTTGCACTTCTTTTTCAGTCAAAGGATACAAGAAACTTCCATAAGTTCCAATCTTTGCACTTTCATTTCTTCCGTCAACGACCTCAATTGAATCGTCAAAATCATAAAACTCTGTCAAGTCATAGAGTTTATAATTTTCCGAACACTGCCTCAAAAGTTCGGCACTTTCTTCAAACATTGGACGACAATTCAAAACCACACACACAAGACGTAATCCGTCTTTTTCGATTGCAGAAACCAAACATCTTCCGGCATCATCAGTGTAGCCCGTTTTAACACCAATGCAACCATTCAAGGTGAAGAGCAATTTGTTTTTGTTTTTCAAATATCTGTTCTCCCCATCACCCTTTGTGATTTTGATGTTTTTTGTGCCAACAATTTCTCTAAACGTTTCATTTTCAAGAGCATAAGAAGTGATAAGTGCCAAGTCATACGCGGTTGTATAGTGCCCATCTGCATCAAGTCCATGAGTGTTTGCAAAGTGAGAATTTGTTGCCCCAATCTTCTTTGCAAGTTCATTCATTTTTGTCACAAACTCACTTGTCGAACCAGCAACGTGTTCCGCAATTGCAACCGAAGCATCATTTCCAGAAATCAACATCAAGGCATAAAGAAGGTCACGAGTGGAATAGACATCACCCTTTCTCAAATAAAGTGATGTTCCAGGAACACCCACCGCCTTTGGCGAAACTTCAAACTTTTCATCAAGGTCATCACAATTTTCAAGTGCAGTGATTGCAGTCATGATTTTGGTCGTGCTTGCCATTGGCATTTTCTTGTTTTCATTGAGCGCATAGAGTTTTCTTTTTGTCGTCGTTTCAATAACTGCACACCCTCGTGCCGAGGAATACAAATTCAAAGCATCAGTCTGACACACAAAAGAATTTGAAACTCCAATAAAGACAAAACTGAAACACAAAAAAATCACAACAAACGTCAGAGCAAAATTTTTAATCTTTTCTTTCATTGTCCTCACCATTTTCCTTTGCGGACTTCTCAAGTTTTGCAAGCAACGAGTTGACCATATTCAAAACTGTTTGATAAAGAGATTTGTTTTCAACATTGACAAATTCAACATCCCCCATTTCACGAATAATCAAAAAGCCAACAGGAGAAACACTCATTCCACCACTTGAGCCACCACTCATAGGGAAATGGTTTGCCACTCTTCTTGCAGACAAATCGGCATATTCTCCACCGCCAACAACAAATCCAACAGTGACTTTTGAAATTGGAATAATGATCGTTCCGTCAGGCGACGAAATGCTTTCTCCAACAATTGTGGAAGAATCAACAATAGTTTTGATTTTGTCCATTGCACTTGAAATCAAATCATTGATTGAAGAAGAATTGGTATAAATTTTCATAGACACTCCTTTTGCATAACACCATAGTTTTTGTGTGGTATGTTGCGTATTACACAATATATTGTGTTATTTCTTTCTCTTAGATATGATAACCGAATATATGAAAGAATATACAATATCAAAAAAAGAAACCGATCCAGAAACCACAAAAGCAAGTTCACAAGTGACAATGTTGTATGAAACTGTGTCATAAACACAAAATGATGCAGTTGGTTTTTTGCTTTTCAAAAACAGAAAAACTTGTGTCACAGCAAAGTTAATGAAACCACAAAGAAGCGCACTTGTGTATGCATCCCCCGTTCCAATGTTATAAAACATATAACATTTTTTCAACCTAATTTTGTCCTTAATCTGATTTCCAAATTCTTCCATCAAAGCAAATTCTTGACTTTCAAATTCCAACTTTTGCAGTTTTGTTTCGCTCTCATTTTCAAGTTCAATAAACTTTCCATGGAAGGAAAATATATAATAAAAAATTTGCTTTTTCAGAACAGTCAATGCCACAACACCCCGATTGTAAAGTGGATTATATGACAATCTCACTTCCACAAAAACCGGAAAAACCAAAAGCAAAATGAAGAAAGTCGGTATCAAATAATAAAGAGAAATTTTCCAATCCATGTTTTTATTTTGATTAAAATAACAAAAAAAATGCGAAACAAACTCCGCATTTTTCAAATTCATAATTCTCTTTATTTTTGCTTATTTTTCTTCTGCTTCTTGATTTCTTTATATCTTCTTTTTCTCGCATGACTGACAATTTTGTTCACTTTTCCATAATCCAAAGAAGTGTTTATTCCATCATAATCAGCATCAGGTTGACTCATGATGAGTTCTGCAATCGTGTCAATCGCAGTTGTTTTCATCTCTTTCATACCCAAACTCATTCGAGTCAAAACATCTCTGCTGTCATAAAGATAATTGATGTGTCTGACAAGTTCTTTATAATTTCGGAAAGACAAAGCCACCCCTTTTTCTTTCAAAAATTGAATGTTGTAATATTCCTGACCTGGAAGTTTGTAAGTCGCAATCAATGGCAAACCCTTATTAACTGCTTCTGTCGTAGAAAGTCCGCCACCTTTGCCAATCATAACATCTGATGCACTCATAATCACATCAACATTATTGACAAAGCCATAGTTGACAATCTTGAAGTTTTCAGGATATTTGCTCATTTCTTTGTCAATTTTCTTCTTTGTTTTTTCGTTATGTCCATTGCAGATAATAATTTGGATTTTCTTCTTAACTCCTTTCAAAAGAGCTTTCAAAATTCCATAGCTCCCCTGCCAATGACCGCCACCATAGAAGATGAAAACGGTAAACAAGTCCTTGTCAATTCCAAGCATTTCTCTGGCTTTAGTTTTGTCAATTTCCTTTGAAAATTTGTCAGAAACAGGAATACCTGTCATCAAAAGGTTTTTGTTGTCAAAACCCTTTTCGAGCAACTTCTCTCTGTTGTCTTCATGTGCCATTGTCAAAATCTCAACTCCACCAATTGATGGTTCCCAGAAAGGAGAAACAACATAGTCAAGCATACAGACAATGTTAAAACTTGGCAATTTGTAAACTCTTCTCAAATTTGCCAGAGCCATTCCACCATAATATGTTGTTGTGTAAATCACATCAGGTTTAAATTCATAAATCAACTTCAAAAGTTTTCCATTCAAAGACTTAACTGAAGTTTGTGGCGGGCAAACACTTGCTTTTTCCACAGGATATTTGAAATAAGCATTATAAAACAAGTCATAGAGCGGTCTTAAATATCCAACGGCGATATTATACCCCTTATCTACAATCCAAGAATTAAAATGTGAAGTATATTCCTTAATAATATCAACAACTCTAACTTCAGCTTGTCCAGTTTGCTCAAGCTTATTTTTCATAGCGTTAGCAGCGGAGTTGTGCCCATTCCCCGCTGTAACCGTCAAAATCAATACTTTTTTCATAAATTCTATTCCTTTTAATATGTATTCTTCTTTATGAATAGAATTTTATTAATCATATGCATAACTAAAATTAAAGTATTGATAAATGTCATTAAAGTTATAAAATGTCGAACTACGAAGTCCCCCCCCCGCTTTCAACATTCTCTTTACATTTTTGTTAACGACAGAGAAATCAACTTGTGTTTCAACATATTCCGCCTCACAAGAAAGCATCATTTCAACCAATTTTTGGGTCGCATGAGGCCTTCTAATTCGATCAATTTCTGTTTTCATTTTTTCCAATTCTTTTGGATTATCAATCAAGTCCGACAGAATAGATATCATCATTTTGTTGCTTTTGTATTGTTTCGCAGCACCCTCTTTAACAAGCATTTTTACATTCACTCTTTCTTGCTCAGGCAACTTTTTACAACAAATCAATGGCAAATTTTTATCTAAAGCTTCTGTAACAGAAACCCCTCCTGCTTTTCCAATCAACACATCTGATGCACTCATTATGACATCAATATTTTTGCAAAATCCCCAATTGAAAACCTTTATATTTTTTGGAACCTTCAACTGATCAATTTTCTTTTTTCCTTTTTCATCACGCCCATTTGCAATAACAATCTGAACATTTTCTTTTTTAAGGTGATTCAAAAGGTTTCTTGTGATTTTATAGTTTCCACTCCAAAAACCTCCACCAAACATAACAAAAATGGTAAACTTATCCTTGCTGATTCCAAGCATTTCTCTCGCTTTTTGTTTATCAATCTTTGCGGTAAATTTTTCATTAACAACCAGTCCATAAGGCAACAATTGATCCGCCTTAAAACCCTTGTAGGTCATGATTGGAACATATTTTTCATTTGGGATCAACAGATAATCAATCCCTGTTGCTGACTCCCAAAAAGGACAAACAGCATAATCAAAAACAAACGAAAATGTTTTCGCTGGCAAGGAATAGATCTTTCGCAAATTTGAAATCATAATACATGGATAATAATGTGATGCAAAAATTGCATCAGGTTTAAAGTCATAAATCAATTTCAAAAGTTTTCCATACATTGAATATAAATCTCTTTGAACGGGAGATTTAAAAAATTTCTTAGGATTTGCTTTTTGAAAATGTCTAAAAAACATATTAAACACACCTGTCAAATATTGACATGCCAAAGGATAGCCTTTTTCTTGTATCCAAATAAATGTTTTGTTTGAGCAAAATTCATGCAACAAATCCACAAGCAACACTTTTGCTCCATTTTTTTCACATTCTTCTTTTACAGCGTTAGCAGCGGAGTTGTGTCCATTCCCCGCTGTAACCGTCAAAATCAATACTTTTTTCATGTTAAGATTATAACATCACACAAAAAATAACGCAAAGAATAAGTAAAAATTTTCAAATTTATTATGAAATAA
>CAJJUK010000008.1 GCA_905195085.1 uncultured Christensenella sp. | reverse complement strand
TAATTTAATTTATTTTTTTGATATTTTTAATTATTTTCTTCATTTTTATTAATTTTTGAGTAATTATCTACTCAAAAATTTAATCCATAATTTTGCCACTTTATCTTGAACAGATTTTGGATTGTCTTGACCATGCCCTGAGTGCATCACGCAATAATCTTTTTCAACCAAAAATTCAAGACTTTCTTTCATTTTTGATTTGTCTCCACCATACAAATCAACCCTGCCCATATCTCTTCCAATCAAAATATCACCAACAAAAATCTCTCCATCAACCGTGTAACACATATCACTTTTGCTATGGCCACCAAGCAAATGATATTCCACTTCAAAGTTTTTTAAATCAACTTTTCCTTTGGAATTAAGAAAAACAAAATCTGAAAAATCAACAATTTTAAAATGTCCCTCGCTGTAATTATAGTCTGGATTTTGCAAATATTCTTTTGCTTCTTGAGCACAAAAAATCTGACAGCCGAACATCTTTTGATAATCAAGCACATAGAAACAATGATCATAATGTCCGTGCGTCAAAAAGATAGCTTCAACTTTTTTGTCTCCAACCTCTTGTTTGATAATTTCTGGCTCAACTCCAGCGTCTATAATGATGCATGAGTCATCATGAGAAACAACAAATGCATTGCTTTCAATAAGTTTGCTAACAACTCTGTTTGTCATAATCGTCTCCACATAAAAAATCACAAATAGTATAACAACAAAAAATATTTAAAGCAAACAATTTGGCAAAAATACTTCTACAAGTTTAAGAATTTTATTGACACTTTCAACAAATTATAGTAAAATAAGAGAGCATTCAAATGAAAAGAATGAAGATATAGGGGTGTAGTTCATCGGTAGAATGAGAGTCTCCAAAACTCCAGAGGAGGGTTCGATTCCTTCCACCCCTGCCAAAGACAAGCACTAAGCTTGTTTTTTTATTTCTTGCCATCAATTATTTTAAGAAAGACCATGAACCAAGGTCCGCCCCTGTCAGGCCACAACAAGTTGCTCCGGCTTTGACTGAAAATGACCACCCTATGAGAATTTTTGTTTTATTTATTTCTCCTTTGAACAACCATATCAGCAAACCATTCAACAATATTAGGGTCTTGATGTGAAAAGAATAGACTTGTTTTTGTGTCAAGTTTGTTAATCTCTTCCATTTCTTGTTCATTCAAGTTGAAATCTAATATATTCAAATTCTCAATCATTCTTTCTTTGTGAGTTGATTTTGGAATGATAATAATATCTCTTTGATATTCCCAACGCAAAATGATTTGTGCAACACTTTTTCCGTGCGCTTTCGCAATTTTCAAAAGGGTTTCATTCTCAAACAAACCATTTCTCTTTTCTCCAAGTGGCGCCCATGCCTCATGCGCAACATCATATTTATCCAACCATTTGTGTGCTTCAAACTGTGCATTTAAAGGATTGGTTTCAATTTGATTTACCATAGGTTTGATTTCTGCAAATGTGCAAATATCAACAAGTCTGTCAGGATAAAAATTTGAAACACCTATCGCTCTAACTTTTCCATTTTTATACAATTCTTCAAGAGCTTTCCAAGCACCATAATAATCAGAAAATGGTTGATGCAACAACACCAAATCAATATAATCTGTTTTAAGTTTTTTTAGAGATGTTTCAACTGATTTCAAACATTTTTCATATCCATAGTTGTCAATCCACACTTTTGTCGTTATAAAAATATCTTTTCTTGGCACTCCAGACTTTTGTATTGCATTTCCAACTTCTTCTTCATTGAAATAACTTTGAGCAGTGTCAATATGACGATAACCCACTTCAAGAGCGTCAAGAACACAACGTTCACACTCTTCCTTTGACACTTGATACACCCCATATCCAATTCTTGGCATCAAAACACCATTATAAAGTTTTTATATTCCATAATTTTCTCTCCTTTTTTATTATTTACATTTTACAGCGGACAAATCATCAAACTTAAAATCAACCAAATTCAACTTTCAGTTTTATTGACTTATTCTTTTGATTATGTCAAAATATATTTTAATAGTCGTGAGTTACTCACGGTCAAACAATTTTAAAAAAATTTTGGCGTTAAAGGAGAATTTTATGTACACAATGCAAGAATGTTGCAAAATGACGGGACTGAACTATGACACGTTGAAGTATTATTGCAATATTGGAATAATACCAAATGTAAAGAGAGACAAGTTCAATAACTACAGAGTCTTTGATGACAATGATATCAACTGGATAAAAGGTATAATCTGTTTGAAAAAATGTAATTTCTCGTTGAATGAAATAAAGTTGTATTGTGATTTATGTTTAAAAGGAAAAGACAGCATTCCAGAGCGAAAAAAGATGTTAAACGAACACAAAAAACAACTTCAAGAACAAATTGCTTCAATCCAAGAATCTATTGAATACATAAATAAGAAAAATGAATTATATGACAAATTTTTATCCGGCGAAACAGAATATTTTTCTTATATTTTAAGCGAAGATTCGCAAAAATAGATAAAAATAAAAGCCTTTGAATTTAAAGGCTTTTATTTTACATTTTCTCCTGATTTTTTCTATATTTGCAACCCAAATCAAGCATACCTTTGGAAATAATTGGAGAAATAATCAACCAAATTGCCGACAATGCAATGAGAACATAGATTGCAATAGCCCAACCATTACGGTATCCCATACACATCCATGTCACCAAGTCAAAATCAAAGATTCCGACAAGTCCCCAATTCAATGCTCCAATCAAAGTTAGAATGTAAGCTATGTAGTTTACTACTATCATAAATCCCCTCCTCTTTGTTAGAGTTAGCAAAAGAACAATTATTATACAAAAAAGCCACATTTCTGTGGCCTTGTTTTTATTGATAATATTTATTTATGTTTTTATTTCTCCAATCTTTGTCAACTTTAACAAAAAGTTTCAACATACACTTCTTTTCAAGCAAATTTTCAATGTATTCTCTTGTTTCTTGTCCCAATTTTTTAAGAACGCTGCCATTCTTTCCAATAATAATCCCCTTATGTTGTTCTCTTTCACAGATGATTTCCGCTTCAATTTTGACAATGTCTGTCATCTCCTCAAAATTGACGATTTCCACTGCAACGCCATGAGGAATTTCTTTGTCCAAATTATTGAGCAAAAAACCTCTTATTTTTTCGCTAATTAAAAACGATACACTCTTATCAGTATAAAGGTCATCTTCATAAATTTGTTCATTTTCTGGAAGATAGTCAACAATTTTGTCCAACAAAACATCAATATTCTTTCCATTCATAACTGAAACCTGCAAAGCACCAAGGTCATTTGCAACTTGCTTCTTGTCTGCTTTTGTCTGTACCAAGATCAATTTTTCCGCTTTGTCTTTCAGCATTTGGATATATTGCAACTCTTCATCTTCCAGTGGTTTTGAACCATCAAACAAATAAAGCACAACATCTGCCCCTGCCAAAGCGTTTCTCACATTTTTCATCATGAATTTATCAAGATTGTTTTTGCTGTGATGAATTCCAGGTGTGTCAATAAAAATAATTTGATAGCCTTCTCCATTCTTGATGCCAAGAATAGAATTTCTTGTGGTTTGTCTTCTGTGAGAGACAATTGCAACTTCTTCTCCAACAAAAAAATTCACGAGACTGCTTTTCCCCGCATTAGGTTGTCCCAAAACAGCAACATATCCACACTTCATCTTTCCACTCCAAATTTTTCCAAAATTGAATTTGCAGCTTTCATCATAAGTTCTTCGTCTTTCTTTTCAATATGATCATAGCCCAAAAGGTGAAGAAGCCCATGCAGCGCCAAAAAGCAAACTTCTCTTTTTTTGCTGTGACCATATTCTTTTGCTTGTTTGTATGCCACTTTTTTGCAAATCACAATATCTCCCAAAAACAAAATGCCGTCTTCGTCTTTTTCTTGTTCAAACTCTTTCAATGTTTGATCAACATTTTTGTTTAGATTTGGAAAAGAAAGAACATCTGTGACCCTATCAACGTTTCTAAAATCTTTGTTTAACTGTTTTATTTTTTCTTCGCTAACAAAATTTATTGAAAGATTGACCTCTTTGAAATTTTCTTTCAAAATCTGCTCAGCAGTTTCAAACATTTTCACAATTGTTTTCTTATATGGAAAAATTTTTCCATCAATAATCATTCAATTCCTCCTATTTGCTCTGAAGTAATTATGCAATAATTGACAATAGTAACCCCAGAAAGATGCCTTAAAGTATAGAACTCATCAATTATTGTATCATAATTATCACAATTTTCCAACGCTTTTTCTTTTGCTTTTGCAATATATTCTTCCTTAACATCTTCAAAATCGCTGCTGATTATCTTTTCTTCCAATTCATAATAAATTGTTTTTCTCATTTTGAAGGGCAAAAACAAATTACTCGTCAAGTCCAAGTCTTCATATTCAACTTCGTACATTTGAAAATTCACATCTTCTTTAAAGCTGTAAATTGAAAGTCCAAACAAAGTTATGTCATTTTGTTCCACCACTCTTCCAGTTCTCTCAACTTGGATATATGTTTGATAGTGGTCACAACTTCCTTCGTTATAGACCTGTGCATAAACTTCTCCTTTTGCTTCGACCTTTTTAAGTTCTCCCGAAGCATCAATTGTGTATGGTTCAATCAGAACATCACCTTTTTGAACAATGTCTCCAACCTTAACCTTTGCAGTCCCAGATATCAAATTTATTTCCGTAATTTTTCCATCTTTTTGAGATATGATTGGAGAAAATTCGCCATACATCTCATCTGGCCACAACTTTTCCTTTATGTTGACAACAAGCGTTTGTCCCTTGATCATGCACGAAACAAAACTTATTTCTTTAAATTCGTCAACAAGTCCCAGTTCTATCTCATCAACTGAAATTTTGTTTTTCTGTCTTGAAAAATTCTCTTTAACAAAATCCATGACCTCAAATTCGCTAAGCCTGTCCACTCCATTGATTTCATATTGCAAAATAAATTGATTTTGAACATAATAAAAAACTGAAAAAAGTAAAACTGCCAAAATCAAGCCATATGAAGTTAAAATCTTTTTCAAATTATAAGCCAACCCAGAATGTTCAATTGAAACAATCTTAACATTTCTATTTTTCAAAAATTTTTCCACTTTTTTATATTCAAAATAGGAACATTCAAAAGTTGTCTCGTTTTTTTCTTTTCTTTCAATTTCATTCAATGAAACAGTTTTGCATAGATCACTTAGCAACTTTTCTTGATTCAATCCATGAATATGAAATTTGGTTTGATTTTTGAATTTCATCAAATTTGTTCCACCTTTTTAATGCTTCCACAAATTTTTATTGTGTTTTCACTTAATTCTGCCAAGATCATATCGCTTCCTTCAACCATAATGACCCCCTTTTTAACTTTGAAGGAAATCAGTTCTTTTGAGAGCGACACAAGCCCCAGATGTCCCTCGACATAAAGCAAACGACCAGACACATTTATGATGTTAAAACTGTCTAAATCAAAGTTTTTGGAATTTTTTACGTTATCCTTAATCTCTCCTAAAAAATTGAACATATTTCACCTATAAAGTTTTCATAGTATTATATGAACAATCGGTGTTTAAAAGAAGATAAAATAAAAAAAGAAGACCATCAGTCTTCTTTATCATCAAAATTTTTCTTGCCTAATATATCAGTCATAAGCAACTCTTGCGCCTTAGGTGGAAGAGATTTGATAAGTTCAGCAATTTCTTCGTCACTTTTCCCCTTTAAAGAGTCCAAATCAAAATCAGCTAAAGCATCAAGATCATCAGAATCATCTGCAGTGTCAAAATCAATTACACTTGTGTCATCTTCCGCCTTGTCATCATTTTCTTCAAAACTGAGATTCTCTCTTAAAAATTTTTCATATTCTGCAAATTTTTCATCAAAGAAATCATCATCGTCCTCATCATTATATTGGGTTTCTTCATTCTCATCTTCGTCATCAACAAATGGATTAAAAAATGTATTATTATTCTGCACTCCCACTTCAGCTTTCTTTTCTGGCTTTGAAGTCGCGTTCTTCTTCCCATCCAAAGAAAAATCCTCAAAAGTTGCATCAACCTTAGGTTCCTCTTTTGCAATTTCAATTTTGTCCATTTCTTTCACTTTTTCAAGATTTTGAGGCAAATCCACTTCTTTCATTATTCTGTCAACGTTTTCAGCTTTTGAGTTTTTGTAATCATTCAAATGCTTTTTGTCTTTCTTATTCCTTAAGACAAAGAACAGAACAATCATAGCAAACACCAGAACAATGGCACACACATAAATTGCTATATACATTTTTGCCTCCTTTTAGATCAAAAGTTTTCAGATATGTTAGGACTTATTGCTTTTCCCAACCAAATGTCTTCTCATTTCAGTATCTGCCTGCAAGTTTTGAAGTTTGTAATAGTCCACAACGTCTTTCATTTTCCCTTCCTTGATAGCCTCAACAACAGCCTTTGGGACTTCAGCTTCTTTTTCAATGACCTTAGCACGCATCTCCTCTGCTTTTGCTTTCATCTCCTGTTCAACAGCAACAGCAACAAGTCTGCGATGTTCAAGTTGATTTGCCGTCAAAATTCTGTTTTTCTCAATTTGTTCCTTTTCAGCAGAAAGACCCCTGTTAATTCCCAAATCAACATGAATGACATCAGCAGAGACAAGTTCATATTTTGAATCATCATCAATGCCAGCATCAAAAATCGCTTTGTCGATAAGTTGAGGTTTCGAAACCAGAAAACTTGCCCTTTCAGTGTTGGCAATTTTTGTTACAACTGCCTCAACTGCTCTTGCAGAAATTGTTTCTTCTGTCACACCACTCAAAAAATTCTTGATGTCAACTTTGAGTGTCAGGGACACCTTCACATTAACTTCCCAGTTGTCTTGTGCAACTGAAGAAATCAAAGGAAGTTCGACAATTTTCGGATTGATACATTCTCTCACGACTTCCAAAACTTCTCTTCCAGATATGTCAATTGCTTTAACAAAATCCATATCAAAATTAAGATTTGCACTTTTTGCAGCATTCAAACCTTCAACAATTTTCAAAGGGTGACCACCACTTGTGGAGATGATCTCAAGGTCATAAATTGAAACAGAAATATGAGATTTCTTTGCAAGAACATAGGCATCAAAGATTTCGTTAACATCAAGTTTTCTCAACTTCATGCTTATAGATTTAAACAAAGAAACATAAGCCCCAGAAAAAAATGCAGTAAAATATGCTCTTTTAGGCATCAAAATGAATAATGTCAATAAAAATATAAAAACCAATCCTGCCAAAACAATAGCAACAATAACTCCAGCGTTCATTCTTTCTCCTAATTCTAGTATGTAAAATAATAAATAATTTTTCGCTATCATTATACCACAAAAGCATTGCTCTGTCTAGATAGATTTTATTAAAAAAATAATAAAAAAAGAGATGAATTTTCATCTCTTTTTAAACATCTTGTGCTCCAAAATAAACCAGTCCAACTTTGTAATTATAACTAATTCCAGAAACACCTTTTTCTTTGTTTATATCAAAGTAAATCTCAATGAAATCACAAGCATCTTCACCTGCTTCATTAACAGAGAACTTGCTCTCGTCAAGCGTGCTATAGAATCCATATGTTGATGAAGGATTAAGTTTGTAATAACTTCTTGCCGCATCAGTTCCTGTAACCAATTTTGAAGCAGTTGAACCTTCAATTTCTGTTCCAGAAACAAATGGATTAAGAACTCCGCCACCAATGTTATTGTTGAAACTTGTGTTCATAGTAAGTCCACTTGTCAAGGCAATGTCATATTGGTCTGGCTCATTGACACTGTAACCAATATAAACCCAGTTTACATCAGGATTTTCACCCGCAACTTCGCCATTCTTGCCATATTTGACTTCTATTTGAGTTTCTCCTTCGCAAACAACTTCTCCTGCACCACCATTAGCAGTGCTGCTAAAGTATCTGAAACCAACATTAATTGTTATTGATTCTGCCATTCTCTTAGTTGGGTCTGGGTTTTCATAATATTCAAAAGCCAACCAAATATCTTCAAGAGGTTTCCCCAAATCTTCATCTTGCGGATACATAATCAAACTCTGATATTCTGCTGCTTCAATATATTTGAACAACTCGCTATCATCATCGTTTTCATAATTCAAGAAGAAATAGTCGCCCGAATAATCAGTAATTTTTGAAACAGGATAAGCATTGTCCAGAGTCAAACTTTCGCCCGTTTCACTGTCATAACCGATAGGAGCCTGTGAACAAGCATAGTCAATGATGTTATCAATAATGATTGAATAGTTTCTATTAAATTGTAACGGTGTTCCAATAACAGGACTTCCAGCAACACCATCAGCGTTTTTTTGAATTGTTTGTTGAGTCACTGTCAACTTGTCTTTTGCCATTGCATTTTCGCCAATGATTTTGTCTTCAATAAATCTCGCAATCTGGTCCTTATTTTCTGATGTTAATCCAATGAAACCAGCTTGCTCTTGATATAACGCTTTCACTCTTCCCAGTGCATCAACAATGGAAATTGCCTGGGTTTCCCAACCATTAACCACCACATCAGTCACAACCCCGGTGGCAGGATTATATCTCACTTCAAAATCAAACAATGGTGCATCTTCTGTTTCTACAAAGACTCCAGGAGAAGTTTCTTCAACATAATCATAACCTAGCACAAACAAATAAGTCGCATATTCCAAAGCATCTTGGAAATAGTTCACTGTTGGCAATTCTCCACCATCGGTTTTAAACTTTTCAAGTTCTTCTGCTGTTGCAACGTTTTGTTCATAATAAGGCGACAACCAATAGTTAACTATCTCACTATCATCATCTTTTTTTGTTGATTCATCAACACCATAATATTTACTAAATGAAGGAATAAAACTACTCTCTAACGCATATAAATTTTTCCAATCTGAACTCATTTCTATTTCTACTAACCAATTTCCATTAGTGTTTTGAGAAACCTTGATTTCTTGATATTTATTACTTAACTGAGTAAAGAAATTTTCTACACCTGTTGCATCGTTTTTAATTGTCCACTTCCAACCTGAATTAGTGTCCAAAGTTAAAGTTTGAGAAAGTATTGCACCCTCTGCGTCATAAGTTGTCGTCACATCTGTGATTGAATATCTTAAAGAATCAAATAAATAATATTGGTTGTTTCCTGTAAAATTTGTAAATGTTTCACCATTTTCAGTGTCAATATCCTTAAATAAAGATTCCTGTTCATTTGTATCAAGATTATTAGACTCATAAGTATTATATAGAAGATATGACACATATCGAGCGAAAATATTAAAGTAATATTGTGAAGCATTCTCGCCAACTGCATCAGAAAAGTTGTATTCTGCAGGTCTGCTTAAAGTTTTGGCACCGGCAAGAGATTGAGGGTTGCCGTCATCACCTCCACCGATGCCTCCCATGCCGCCATCACAGCCCACAAAAAACAAAAACATAAAACAAAACAAGACTGACAGAAATCGTATGTTTTTTCTATTTTTCATATATATATGATAACACAAACTTTCAAAAAAAACAATAATTTAAAACAAAAAAGAGAATTGATTACAATTCTCTTTCTTTTTCTATTGTGTAATAAACTGTTACTGCCGCTTGAATACTATTGTCTTTATATAATTCTTTATTCCCATTGTCAATTTCTTTTCTATCTAATCCAAGTATCACATACCCATTATCATTGCCATTGATTACATTATATTTTTCATCGGCCTCAGGTACTTTATCAATAGAAGATGTTATTTCTATATTGACAAATTCTAGTTTACCATCAACATTTAATATATAATAATGGTGCCAAGTCTTTCTATTACCCAAGTCTGCACCTATAGTTGTTCCACCAGCAGGAGTCTTAAATCCAAACAATACTTCGGCATTTTCATATTCTGGAATCTTATCTTGACCTGGATCTTTAACGCTTGATGGTTGAATGCCAATTTGGGCAATCTTGGTCAAAATATTCTCAGTCATTTGATTAAATTCTGACAACTCTGTTGAATTTGCATTTTCTGTTGAATATTCATAATTAATAGCTGCATTAGAATAGTAAAATGGTTTCTTAGCAGTTTGCAAATATTCTCTGAATTTTGCAATAGTATTATTTTCTGAATTAGCAATAAATTCTGCCCAACTATTGTCTTGATTTGAAATTACATCAAAATAGTCTACTCCTTGTCTAGTCATTGTCAATCCAATTTCAAATGTTGAACTGGTTGGATTTACAAAAACTATATCTTGGACATATCTATCTTTTCCCAATTCAAACATGTCATTTTTGTAATAATCTTCCAGCCAAGTTGTTCCATCTGATGTTTTTTCATTCAAAACTTCAACCATTGCAGGAATGTTGAAGACATATTCGCCATTTTTAATTTCATAAATCTTGTCAGTTTCTTCAATTGGAGGTTCTGGTGTCACTGTGTCATCAATGATTTTTGATGCATCTGGGAGTTCAACTCCTGTGTTTCCAACGCTGTAGATTGTCCTTTCAAAGCCATTTCCATAAATTATTGCACCAGTTGAAGTGAATTCAAAGGAAATTTCTTCGCCGTCCATTGTGCCATAATAAACTTGTTTATCTTTGTCATAAGATGTCCATGTTGCAGAAATCAAGTCATCATAAATAAAATCATTTACATCTCTCAATTCTGTCTCTGTTTTATGCCACATTTTGTCACTGTCATCATAATTTAACAAATAGCCTTTTCCGTTTTCAACATAGTAGTAATAGCCATTTGTATCTTTATTCTCAAAGATATGCCATGTGTCACCATCAAAAAGGTAGTTGTCAATGATTCCATTATGAAGTTTTGAATATGTGTAATTTCCTTTTTCAAGTGTAGCAATAAAATCATTAATCGCCTCAACAGGAACTTCTTCTTTGCCGTCATCAGCAATCAAAGATTTGTCTGGAAGTGCGACCGTAGTTGTGCCAATATCATAGATTTCGCTTTCAAATCCGTTTCCTTCAATGCTAACGCTACCACTTGAAGAAATTTCCAATGTCACAGTTTGTCCAGCCATTGTTCCGGTAAACTCTTTTGTGCTTTCGTCATAAGCAGTCCATTTTGCAGCAGCCAAGTCATCGTAGATGAAAGAATCAAAGTCAACGGTTGTGGTTTCTGTTTTGTGCCATAATTCATCAGACTTATTAAATGTCAATGTGTAAGGAGTTCCCTCCGAAGCATCGTAATAAGTCTCTTCGCCGTCAGCAACCGTCTTCATTTTGTTGCCAGCCAGCAAATAATTAATCTCCCCATCTGCTGATGTGTGTGAATAAGTATAATTATCTTTTCCCATGTTATTCAACACAGCAGTAATTTTTTCAGTTGGAATTTCTGGTGTTGATGGTTCATCTGTAGGTCCACAACCAACCAAAGTTAAAAGTCCTACAGATGCAACGATTGTCACAAGCATTGAAGTAAATTTCTTTGGAAAGTTAAGAGCAACCCTTCTTTTGGCTCTTCCAATTTTATTGTATCTTTCAAATTCTTCTTCTGATAAAATATCCCCTTTTTTCATCATATATCCCCCTTAGTTATTTATATATTAACACACTTTAACAAAATTTGCAATAGGCAATTTCTTTTTGTATGTTTTTGAAAAGCAAAAATTTAGTTATCTCTCATAAAATAGAACAAATATTGCTGAGCATAACCAGACAAATTTCCAAACTGAGCTGTCAGGTTGTTTCTGATTTTCTCCCTGTTTTCAAGATTGTCATAAAATTTGTTATACATTTTCTGAATCCATGTATCAACAGGAAAAACATCTCCTTTTCCATAACCAAATAACAGCACACAATCCGCAACTTTTGGTCCAACTCCAGAAAGTGAAATAAGTTTTTTTCTCAATTCATTTGTAGGCAAACTTCTCCAGTCTTCCAACATTTTTTCATCCACTTGTCTTACAACATTGAACAAATATTTGTCTCTATAGCCTGCACCTATCTCTGTAAAAAATTTCACATCAACAGAAAGCAGTTCATCTCTTGTTGGAAAGGCATGATAGGTCCCCATATCTTTGCCTAATTTTTCTCTCAACCTATTCAAAATAAGTTGAATTCTTTTGATATTGTTGTTTGCTGAAACGATGAAAGAAATCAATGTTTCAAACAAATTTTGTTTCAAAATTCTAATGCCACTTCCAAATTCAATCGGCTTCTGCAGAATTTCGTATTTGGAAAGTTTTGTTTTTATTGCACCATAATCTGTCTGCAAATCAAAATAATTTTCAATATAGTCAGGAGTGTCAGTTTTGATTATGTATCCCCTGTCAGTTTCGGTAACCTTAGCCTTTTTGTCGGCTGAGTAAACCAAAAAACAATCTTCATTTTCTTGATATGAAAACACCTGACCACATTCCAGAATTTGTTTGATATCAAAATCATCTTTTCCAAAAATTTCGATATATTCTTTTCCCTTGTAATAATCCATTTTTTCGACCTTTAAACACAAAATATAACTCAAAATCAAAACATTCGTCAAAAAATACTTTTAAAAAGAAAAAAGGGCGTAAAGCCCTTTAAACTTATTCAGCAACAACTGAAACTATATTCTTTCCATTGCCCTTCCCAAAAACAACCTTTCCATTTTTGAGAGCAAAAAGTGTGTAGTCCTTTCCAAGTCCAACATTTGCACCAGGATAAACCTTTGTGCCTCTTTGTCTAACAATGATAGAACCTGCTGTCACATATTGTCCAGCATAAGCCTTAACGCCAAGACGTTTTGCTTGAGAATCTCTACCGTTTTTGGTGCTACCGCCACCTTTCTTATGAGCAAAAAGTTGTAAATTAATATACATCTCTTCTTACCTCCATCTTAACAAACTTAGAATAATTTTTTGCGATATCTTCCAAAGTTTTTTCCATACTTTGAAGCAAAACTTGAGCAGCTGCATTTTGATAGTCTTTTTTATCCAATCTAACGACCAAAAAACCATCATCAATGTTGCTTTCAATATCAAACTTCAAAATCTCTTTAAGTCCAAGCAAAGCCATTTGTGTTGCAACCGAAACACCAGAACAAACAATGTCTTGACCTTCTTGTGCATATCCACTGTGCCCTTTGACTTGGAATCCCGCAATCAAATCATCTTTTTTAAAAATCGTAATCTTAATCATATTACATCTTTATAGAAACAATTTTGATTTCTGTCCATGGTTGTCTGTGACCTTGTTTCTTGCGTTCATTTTTCTTAGGTTTATATTTGTAAACAACAATTTTATCACCTTTTCCATGAGCAACAATTTCAGCAACCACTTCTGCCGTTTTAACGGTAGGCGTTCCAGCAACAGTTTTGTTTCCATCTGAAATAAGCAAAACATCAAGTTTAACTTTGTCGCCAACTGCACCATTAAGTTTTTCAACTTTAAGCACATCATTTTCAGTTACGTTATACTGCTTTCCGCCTGTCTGAACTACTGCAAACATCTATCTATACCTCCTCTAACCAAACTCGCTACATCCTAGGTGGTGTCAATGACACTCTCTATATAAAAAAATAAAATATATAGATTTTTCTTCCAAAACCCGACATATGCGGATACGCAAATATTTTATCAAAAAAAAGAGGTGATGTCAAGTAAAATCTGAACAAAACCCCTGTAAAAATTGAAAATTTAATAATAAATCAGTCAGTCAACTGCCATACTTCGGCATTATTTAATGAATATATATCAAAATTTTTATCTTTTGGCATTCCTTTGAAATACAAGCCACTCGCTCTTGCAATGCCATTATGCGCAACCACCAAAACAGTTTTGTCTTTATAGTGTTCAAGAACTTCTTCATAAAACAACTTCACTCTTTCATACAAAACATCAACTCTTTCAACACTCTCTGAAAGTTCTGTGTCCAAATGCCACACATTTTTCGGTAATAACTCCTCTGATTTTCCATCAAACTCACCCCAGTCTCTTTCTCTGAGCCTTTCGTCATAAAAAATTGGTGTGTTTTTGTGATATTTCAAAATCGCCTTAGCGGTCTGCTTTGCTCTTTTCATAGGAGAACATAACGCAATATCAATTTTCACATCTTTTAATTTTTCTGCTGTTTGTTTTGCCTGTTTTCTTCCTGTTCTGTTCAGAGGAATATCCATATTTGCACCAGCAACAATGTTTTTCGCATTAAGTTCAGTTTGCCCATGCCTTACAAATAAAATCATTTCCTATCTCCTATATTAGTCAAAAATTAAAACTTCACCATTGTCAACATCATAATCATCTAAATTTCCACTTTCAGGGAAACCATAGAAAATACATTTAAACATTCGTCCAACACCATTGTGTGCAACAATCAAAATATTTTTATCTTTACTTAGATTTGATATTTCATCAATAAAATTTTTTCACCTGTCATGAAAATGTTGAAAACTCTCTATACCCATTGCTTCGTCTTTTCTCTCATCAAATTCAACTTTCCAGCAATCAGGAAAGTCACTGTCCAATTTCCCATTCAATTTTCCAAAGAAACGCTCTTTCAGACGATCATCATAAATAATTGGAGTGTCTTTATGAAACTTTAAAACCTTTTCGGCTGTTTGTTTCGCTCTCAACAAAGGTGAACAAAACACCAAATCAAGCTTTGTGTCTTTAAGTTTCAAACCTGTTTCCTCTGCCTGCTGTTCTCCTTTTGAGTTAATTGACAAATCAATATCTCCACCAGCTAACAGGTGCTTAATGTTGTAGTCCGTTTGTCCATGCCTTATAAACAAAATCATATTACACTCCTAGATTTCTTTTTGTTTACTCATATATTCTTGAAAGTATTGCGGAAGTGGAACTTCAAAAGTCATTCTCTCAGAAGTTCTTGGATGCAAAAACGACAATTTATAAGCATGCAAAAGTTGTCCGTTCAATCCTTTCACTTCTTTTCCATATAACTTGTCTCCAACAATTGGATGGTTAAGAAATTTTGAGTGGACTCTGATTTGATGCGTCCGGCCTGTTTGCAAAGAAAACTCCACCAAACAACATTTTTCAAATCGCTTGAGAACCTTATAATCAGTGACAGCAACCCTTCCACTGTTCTGAACACTAATTTTTTTTCTATCCTTAGGGTCACGCTTCAGGAAGGTTTTAATCTCTCCCTCATCATCTTTCAAGTTACCCTCTAATAAAGCCAAATAGTTCCTGTGACAAGTTTTGTTTTTGATTTGTTCTGCCAAATTGATGTGTGCAAAATCATTTTTTGCAACAACCAAAAGCCCGCTCGTATCTTTGTCCAATCTATGAACAATTCCTGGTCTGAAACTGCCGTTAATGCCACTCAAATCTTTAATTCTATACAAAAGACCATTAACAAGCGTTCCGCTCTTTGTGGAAGAACATGGATGAACCACAAGACCTTGCGGCTTGTTGATTACAGCCAAATCTTTGTCTTGATAGACGATTTCAAATTCAATATCCTCTGCTTCGGTTGAAATTTTTTCAATTTCAAGTTCTTCCACATCAATCTTTTCGCCCTCTTTCAAACATGTTCCGGCTTTTTGGATTAATTTTCCATCAACAGAAACTTTTCCTTTTTCAATCATGTTTTTGATATGAGAACGAGAATATTCCGGAAATTTTGACAACAAAAAAACATCAAGCCTTTGCCCCTTGTCCTCATTCAACACACTAAATGTCTTTACCATTCTTATCTTTTCCCTTAATTTTTTCTTTTTTACGATTTTTGATGAAATAAATTATCAAATAGATGATAAACATCACAACGCCAACGCAAAGTGCGACATCGGCAAAGTTAAAAATTGGGAAGGATTGCCAAAAATCAAATTGAATGAAATCTCTCACATAACCAAAAACCATTCGATCATAAAGATTTCCCAAACAGCCTGCAAACAAAAATCCAAATGTAACATTCAACAGCCATGTTTTGTTTGGTTCTTTGATGTAATAAAAAATGAAAATTGCCATAAAAACAAGGCTTAAAACAATCAAAAACACCTGTTTGCCAGCCATAAGTCCCCAAGCAGCACCATAATTGTGGACAAGTTTAAAATTAAATAAATAAGGAATGACTGTGATTGTTCTTCCATCAGAAAGCAAGTCGTCAAAAACATATTTTGTCACCAAATCTAGTGCCAAAATCACTGCAATGATAGCAAACATAACACACATTTTTATAACAGTTTTCTTTTTCAAATCAGCCTCGTATTTTCTTATATTTTTTCTTTAATTTTTCCAAACTTTCGTCGTCAAAATATCTTTCAGTGTATCCACAATCACAACAAACATAACGAGAAGTAAAAATTTGCTTCCCAAAAGCACCAATCACCTCATAATCGGCAGTAGGCTTCTTGGAATTTTTATCCTTATTTTCAAAAACCAAAATGTTTTCACTATGACATTTTGGACATTTACCCGTTGCTTTCATACCTAATCCCTATCAATTTCCATATTTTTTGGAAGAAAAATGTATAAATCTTTGTCAACAACTTCTTCGCTTGCCCCCAAAACATCAATCACACCATGATAATAGTCCAAAATTTTGTTTTTCTCACTTGAATTGCATGCTCTGAAATCAATAAAAAAAGGAATTTCTTTCTTAAGTAAATCAATTTTGTCCTTGCAATCTTCAAATTTTTCAGGATAAAACACTCTAATTCCATCAATTTCATCAGGCAATTTTTGTGTTACCTTAAGATTATATGATGCTTTTGGTTCTTTTTTCTTTTTAACAACCTTTACATCATCACCCTCAAAACCAAAAATTTTGTAAATATAATTCATAAATCCCATAGAAATACCTCTATTTATTTTAACACAATCAGTTTTCTATACGCAAACAAATTAAAATCTGGAACACATTTTAATGTCCAAATTTTGTTTTACACCATTCTTCTATCATTTGCTGAGTATTATTCTGTGTTCCAGTTCGATAATCCGTTGCGATAAAATCTTGATGATAAACTCTCGCCTTTCCACATTTAGGGCAATACGCAGTAATTTTATACGATGCAATTTGATTTGCGAAAGAATTGTCCGGTGCATAAGTGTTGTATAATTGTTCCAAAACCCACTCGTAATCACACAATTTTAATGTTGTTCCGCACTTTGAACAAACATTTTTCTTTAAACTTTTGCCTACACCATATAAAATAAGTCCAAGAACCAACAACACTCCGCCAATTACAGCAAAAATGATATTATTCATTATTGAGTCAGGTTTGATGGCAAAAATGACATAGATTTCATATCCAGCCAAAGCTAAACCACCAACAGCAAAAAGAATTCCTACAACATTTAATGCAATAGCTAATTTTTTCTTATTCATAATTTCCTCTTAAATTAAGATTAGCACAAACAAAGATAATTTGTAAAGTTATTTTGGTCACTCTAACTGGAACAACAATAAATATTTTATATTATATAATGTTTATTAATTGAAACAAAAAAAAGACTTTGATTAACCAAAGCCTTTTTTATATTTCTACAATTATTCAATAATTTGAGAAACAACTCCGGAACCAACTGTTCTGCCACCTTCACGGATAGCGAAACGAAGTCCTTGTTCGATAGCGATTTCTTTGTTAAGAGTGATTGTCATCTTAACATTGTCGCCAGGCATAACCATTTCAACGCCTGCAGGAAGTTCAATTGTTCCTGTAACGTCTGTTGTTCTGAAATAGAATTGTGGTCTGTAACCATTGAAGAATGGAGTATGACGTCCGCCTTCTTCTTTCTTCAAAACATAAACTTCAGCAGCAAATTTTGTGTGTGGGTGAATTGAACCTGGTTTGCAAAGAACTTGTCCTCTTTCGATTTCTGTTCTTTGGATACCACGAAGAAGAATACCAACGTTGAATCCTGCGATTCCTTCGTCAACAGTCTTTCTAAACATTTCAATTCCAGTTACAACTGTTTGCTTCTTAGCACCCAAACCAACGATTTCAACAACATCGTTAAGTTTAACAGTTCCTCTTTCAATTCTACCAGTTGCAACAGTTCCACGTCCAGTGATTGTGAAAACGTCTTCAACAGGCATAAGGAAAGGTTTGTCTGTATCTCTTTCTGGTTCTGGGATATATGTGTCCAAAGCATCAAGAAGTTCTTGAATACATTTGCAAGCTGGATCTTCAATGTTTCCTGCTTGTGCAGCTTCCAAAGCTTTCAAAGCTGAACCTTTGATGATAGGCGTCTTGTCTCCTGGGAAACCATATTCTGTCAAAAGTTCTCTGATTTCCATTTCAACAAGGTCCAAAAGTTCTGGATCGTCAACTTGATCTGTTTTGTTCATAAATACAACGATGTATGGAACACCAACCTGTCTAGCAAGCAAGATGTGTTCTCTTGTTTGAGGCATAGGACCATCAGTTGCAGCAACAACGAGGATGGCACCGTCCATCTGAGCAGCACCAGTGATCATGTTTTTAACATAGTCAGCGTGTCCAGGACAGTCAACGTGTGCATAGTGACGTTTGTCTGTTTGATATTCAACGTGTGCAGTGTTGATTGTGATTCCTCTTGCCTTTTCTTCTGGCGCCTTATCAATTTCGTCATATCTCATTTTTTGAGCGTAACCCTTTGCAGCACTATACATTGTAATAGCAGCAGTAAGAGTTGTTTTACCGTGGTCAACGTGGCCAATTGTTCCAACGTTAACGTGTGGTTTGGTATTATCATATTTTCCTGTAGCCATTTTAATAATCTCCTTTTTATGTTTTACTGTGATATTTTACCATATATTTTGAAAATGTCAAAACAATTTAAGCATTTTTATAATTTTTTTTCAAAATAAATTATCGACAACCTAACTTTTCACAGACAATCAAGTTGTCATTTTCAAAGATCAGTTTTGTATTTAAGCAAAAAAGCTAAATTGCACTAAAAATCTTTGTTATGCTTGTTTTTTACGCTGACCAACAATTGTTTCAGCAATATTCTTTGGAACTTCTGAATATTTCAAGAATTCCATTGTGAATGTTCCACGGCCTTGTGTTTGAGAACGCAAGTCAGTTGCATAACCAAACATTTCTCCAAGTGGAACTTCAGCATTAACAACTTGCACGCCTGGTTTTGACTCGTTTCCTGTCAAAATTCCACGACGAGATGTCAAGTTGCCCATAACTGTTCCAAGATAGTCATCTGGAACTTCAACTTGAACTTTCATGATAGGTTCAAGAAGAACTGGATTAGCCTTCAAAGCACCTTCTTTGAATGCCATAGAACCAGCAATCTTAAATGCCATTTCAGAAGAGTCAACTTCATGGTAAGAACCATCAACAACAGTAACCTTGAAGTCAACAGTTTCATATCCTGCAATAACACCATTTTTGCTTGCTTCTTGAATACCATTGTTAATTGGTTGAATGTATTCTTTTGGAATAGATCCGCCAACAGTCTTATCTTCAAAGACATATCCTGCACCTGGTTCAAGAGGTTCCATTTCAATAACGCAGTGACCGTATTGTCCCTTACCACCAGACTGTCTAACAAACTTGCCTTCTGCACGAGTTGCTTTTCTGATTGTTTCTTTGTAAGCAACTTGTGGTTTACCAACGTTTGCTTCAACTTTAAATTCACGAAGCAATCTGTCAACGATGATTTCAAGGTGAAGTTCGCCCATACCAGCGATGATAGTTTGTCCAGTTTCTTGATCTGTGTATGTTTTGAAAGTTGGGTCTTCTTCTGCAAGTTTAACAAGAGCAAGAACCATCTTTTCTTGCATCAATTTTGTTTTAGGTTCGATAGCAACCTTAATAACTGGTTCTGGGAATTCCATGCTTTCAAGAACAATTGGATTTTTTTCATCACAAAGAGTTTCTCCTGTGATTGTGTCCTTAAGACCAACGATAGCAGCAATGTCACCAGCGCCAACTTCTTTGATTTCTTCTCTTTGATTTGCGTGCATTCTGATAAGACGACCAACTCTTTCTTTTTCACCCTTGTTTGAGTTGTAAACATAAGAGCCAGCGGTCAATTTTCCAGAGTAAACTCTGAAGAACGCAAGACGACCAACAAATGGGTCTGTCATGATCTTGAATGCAAGACCAGCAAATGGAGCATCTTCGCTTGGTGCTCTTGTTTCTGTTTCTCCAGTGTCTGGGTTAACACCTTCAATGTGGTCAATATCAAGTGGAGATGGAAGATATTCCACCATAGCATCCAAAAGCATTTGAACACCCTTGTTTTTGTATGAAGAACCACAAAGAACTGGAACGATTGTTCTTGCAATAGTTGCTTTTCTCAAAGCTTTCTTAAGTTCATCAAGTGTGATTTCTGCACCTTCAAAATATTTTTCAAGCAAAGCATCATCAGTTTCAACAATTTTTTCAATCATTTCATCATGAAGTTGTTGAGCTTTTGCTTTATATTCTTCTGGAATGTCAATAACATCAATCTTTGTTCCGAGGTCATCTTCATAAACTTCTGCTTTCATTGTCAAAAGGTCAATAATTCCACTGAAAGTATCAGCTTCTCCAATTGGCATTTGAATGGCAAGAGGATTTGTTTTCAATCTATCTCTAATTGAGTCAACACAGCCATAAAAATCGGCAGCATCTCTGTCCATTTTGTTGACATAGATGATTGTTGGAACTTTGTATTTTGTAGATTGACGCCAAACAGTTTCAGTCTGAGGTTGAACTTTGTCACGAGCTGAAAGCACAAGAACAGCACCATCAAGAACTTTCAAAGAACGTTCAACTTCAACAGTGAAGTCAACGTGTCCTGGAGTGTCGATGATGTTGATTTTGTGACCTTTCCAGAAACATGTTGTGCAGGCAGAAGTGATTGTGATGCCTCTTTCTTGTTCTTGAGCCATCCAGTCCATAGTTGCAGCACCATCATGAACTTCACCTATTTTATGGTTCTTACCAGTATAGAACAAAATTCTTTCAGTAGTTGTTGTCTTACCAGCATCGATGTGAGCCATAATACCAACATTTCTGGTCAATTCTAGGTTTGTAGCCATATTTTTTCTCCTTAATTATTTTTCTCTATCTTCTTGAATTTTGCCGTGTCTATGTTGATAGATTTGCTTAGGCACGGAAAGATTATCACCTTTTTGGTCAGTTTCAACCCGTCTTTCTTGCACAGATTTGACTAATTTTTGATAACCTTCAAATTTTGATTTGTCGTAATACATATCTCTTACCACTTATAATGTGCAAAAGCCTTGTTAGCTTCAGCCATTCTGTGCATTTCGTCACGCTTTTTGATTGAAGCACCAGTATTGTTGTAAGCATCAATAAGTTCACCAGCAAGTTTTTCATCCATATTTCTTTCGCCAGTTCTCTTTCTAGCATTGTTAACAATCCAACGAATAGCAAGAGTTTGTCTTCTTTCAGGACGGATTTCCATAGGAACTTGGTAAGTTGCACCACCAACTCTACGTCCTTTTGTTTCAAGCATAGGTTTAACATTTTCAATTGCTGTGAGGCAAACATCAAGAGGTTCCAAGCTTGTTTTTTCTTTAATAATATCGAAAGCACCATAAACAATTCTTTGAGCAAGGCCTTTCTTTCCACTCAACATAACTTGATTGATAAGTTTTGTGACAACCTTGTTGTTATAAATTGGATCTGGTAAAACATCTTTCTTAACCGCACTATTTCTTCTTGGCATTGGTTTTACTCTCCTTTTAAAAAATTTTGATAGTTAATACATTTGAAAACCAACCACCCTTCGCCCACAACTTGGCAAGCGAATTGTCATTAATGACCGTGGCAAGTAATCAAACCATTAAAGCACAATTTTGAATAGACATCAAAAATGAGCAGTTTGTGCAGATTACTTACCTGCTTTAGGTCTTTTTGCACCATATTTGGAACGGCTTTGTTTTCTGTTTGCAACACCAGCAGTGTCAAGAGTTCCACGAATGATGTGATAACGCACACCAGGAAGGTCCTTAACACGTCCGCCACGAACAAGAACGACGCTGTGTTCTTGCAAGTTGTGTCCAACACCAGGAATGTAGCATGTTCCTTCTTGACCATTTGAAAGTTTTACTCTGGCAATTTTTCTAAGAGCAGAGTTAGGCTTCTTAGGAGTTGCTGTTCTAACAGACAAGCAAACACCACGCTTTTGAGGACATTCTTCAAGAAGTGGAGCCTTTTTCTTTTTCTCAAATGATTTTCTTCCATTTCTAATGAGTTGGTTAAATGTAGGCATGTTCATATCTCCTTTTGTAGATTTTCAGTTTTAAATCATGAATTGGATTTGTCATAAGAAGACACAATTTTATTTGTGTTATTCTTGTGTCTTCATAAAAAAGACACGGGTTTCCGTGTCAATGAAAAAATGCTTTTATGTTAAACATGAACAACACAATTGCATTTTGACAGAAACATTCCTGTCTTTGCAACTTTGAAGAATTGTTCTTCAAATCGGTGAGGTTTGTAACCCTTTTCCTGTCGCTTGAACTCAATCAAACTGCGCTGAAACTGAAAACTCAAATCAGCCCGTCACCTGTTGTTTGTTTATGCTTAAAAAATTAAGCATGGTTTCCGACAACGAAACACATGCTAATTATAAGTATATTTCACTTTCTTGTCAAGTGTTTTGACAATAAAAATTGTTATTTTTTGATTTTTACAATCCAAACTCCTTCGGATAAACAACCTGCCCAGAAACATATTTAAGATTCTTTTGAAGTGGTTTGATGAAAAAGTTTGAAGATGGAAAGCCTTTCGGGATTTCGACACCATAATCTTTTGCTGATATATATCCAAATTTTGGATAATATTTCTCACTTCCCAAGACTAAAGAAAATTCAAAGCCCAATCTTTTTGCAATCTCATGCCCTTTATTTATCAACGCGGAGCCAACGCCTTGCTTTTGAAAATCTGGGGCAACTGCAAGTGGTGCAAGAGCCAAACCAGTTTTTTGTCCAACTTTCACCCTTGTAAACATAATATATCCAACAATTCTTTGATCACATTCTGCCACCAAAGCAAGTTCTGGAATGTATGCTTTGCTTTTGCGCAAATTTTCAACCAAATCTTGTTCTGTGCCATCGCTATGCTCGGCAGTTGCAAAAGAAGTTTTGATCAAATCATAAACGCCTTTATAATCACTTTCCAACTCTGGTCCTATATGAATATTTTTCATGATTTCGTGCATTATCTTCTTCCACGGCGTTTAGGTCTTTTAACATATTGTCCCTGCATGATTGTCAATCTGATTCCAGTGCTGTCACCAACAAGACTTGGTCCAAGCACTCCGTTTTTGAAATAAATTGGATTTGTTGGTTTCCAGCAAGCAGGACAATCGGCATTGTTGCAAGTCAAATAAAGACTACGCCCAGAACCAACAGAGGCACGCAAAGATGCATCAATTGACCACGATATTATCTGTGGCAAAATTGAACCCATCTTGAGCTTTTTCTTCTTTTCACCTGGTTCTGTTCCAATAGGCATCATTTCCACTGAAAGTTTTTGTTTGCAAACAGGACATTGAGCCATAAATTTACTCCTATAATTAGTATAACACAAAAATTATTCAATATCAAGAAATTTAGATACAAACTCGCTTTCACTCAAAATTGGAATGCCAAGTGATTTTGCTTTGTCAAGTTTACTTCCCGCTTCTTCACCTGCCAAAACATAGGTCGTGTTTTTTGAAACAGAAGATGCAGTTTTTCCACCATTTTCTTCGATAAGTTTTGTCATGTCAGAGCGCGAATAATTTGGAAGAGTCCCAGTCAAAACAAAAGTCATTCCAGAAAGTCTGTCCGATTTAGGCGCACTTTCTTCCAAGATAACCACTCCGACACCAAAAAGTCTTTCAATTTCGTTCAAGTTGTTTCCATCTTTGAAAAATTCAACAATGTTGCCAGCAATGATGTCACCAATGTCTTCAACAGCAACCAAATCTTCAAATGAAGCATTTTTGAAGTTTTCAAAGGTTTTGAAAGTTTTTGCCAAATCTTTTGCAGTCTTGATTCCAACTTCGCTGATGCCGATGCCATAAATAAATCTGAAAAGTTCAATATGTTTGCTTTTTTCCAAACTTTTAAGCACATTTTCTGCTTTTTTATCCTTAAACTTCTCAAGTCCAACAAGTTGTTCTTTTGTGAGTTTGTAAAGGTCAGAATAATGTCTAAGCCCCAAATCATCATAAAACTGAATGATTGTTTTTTCGGAAAGACCTTCAATGTTGAATGCTTCTCTCTCAACAAAATGAACGAGCCTTGCAACAATTTGTTCTTTGCAATTGTCATGATTTGGACAGAAAATCAAAGGTCCTTTTTTAACCAATGGAGTTTGGCAACATGGACAAACTTTCGGCTCTTCAATAACTTCTGAAAAGTCATATTTCTCAGCAAGCCCCAGCACTTCAGGAATAACCTCGTTGCTACGTCTGATGAAAACCCTGCTTTTCAAAAAGACATTTTTCTTTCTTATGTCTTCAATGTTGTTGAGCGTTGCTCTTGAAATTGTCGCACCAGCAAGGTCCACAGGTTCCAAGATTGCAGTTGGAGAAACTTTCCCGCTTCTTCCAACTTGCCAAACCACATCATTAAGCATTGTTGAAACTTCTTCCGCTTCAAACTTATATGCTCTTGCCCATTTAGGAAACTTGTTTGTATATCCAATCTCTTCACGAGGAGCAATTTCGTTAAGTTTAACCACCGCCCCATCGATCATGACATCAAGATTGGATTTTTGAGCATCGATTTGATTGATGATGGCTTCCGCCTCCGCCTCAGTTTTGACAACCTTGAAGAAATCGCCGGTTTTAAAACCATTTTCTTTGATAAATTCGTGCATTTCTTCTTGAGTTTTGAAAGTTTTTCCTTCAGAAAGCAAAACGGCATAACAAAAATAATCCAGTTGTCTTTTTGCTGTTTCTTTAGGGTCAAGATTTCTGATTGCTCCAGCAACCCCATTTCTTGGGTTTTTCAAAGGTTCTTCTGCAGTTCTGTTATAACGCCTAAAACTTGAATTGGTCATCATTCCTTCGCCTTGCAAAATCAATCTGCCTTTGAAAGGAATCTCCAGCGGAACACTTTTGATTGTTCTGACTTGTTCTGTCACATCTTCCCCAATCTCACCGTTCCCACGAGTCGTTGCACTGACGTATTTCCCATCAACATATTCCGTCACAATGGTCAAGCCGTCAAACTTATATTCCACAGCAAAAGTTGGATTTTTGACATATTTTTTCATGTCAGAGAAGAAAGTTCTAAGCTCGTCAAAAGAGCGCACCTTGCCCATTGAATAAAGACGAACAGCATGTTTTTTCTTGACAAATTTGTCAAGCACATCTCCGCCGACTCTCTGTGTTGGAGAGTTTGAAAGCACAACACCAGTTTCTTTTTCAAGGTCAACAAGTTCGTCATAGAGTTTGTCATATTCCTTATCCGAAATGGTTGGATTGTCAAGTTCATAATAATTTCGGTTGTGCATCAAAATGACATCAACCAACTCTTTCATTCTTTCAAGTTTATCCATTGTCCGCCTCCACTTTTTCAAGATTTTTGGAATTAAGCATGATTTCTTTGATGCCAAAATCATCAAAATCTATTTTACCCACAAAACCGTCATCAGAAACCTCAACAATTTCGCCTTCTCCATAGCGAGAAAGATAAACCCTGTCGCCAACATGAAAACCACTGTCAAAAGCGTCGGCAGTTTCCTTTTCTTTTCTGAAAAAATCATCTCCTGCTGTGATTTTTGGTTTTTTCTTGTCAACAATTCCAAGTTCTTTCAAAAACCTGCTTTCAACTTGAAAATTGCTTTTGCCATACATATATCTTTTGCAAGCATGAATGAGATAAATCTTTTCTTCCGCCCTTGTGATTGCAACATACATCAACCTGCGTTCTTCTTCCATTTCACTGTTGGAGTAAATTGCCCTAGAAAGCGGAAAAATCCCTTCTTCCAAACCAACGACAAAAACAACCCTAAACTCCAATCCTTTGACAGAGTGGATTGTTGCAACCGAAACAAATCCATTTTCTTGAATGTTGTCGCTGTCACTTCTGAGCATGACATTTGCAAGATAGTCAGCAAGCGAACACTCCCCATTTTCATCAACAAACTCTTGAACACCAGAAATCAAACTGTCAATGTTGCCAAGTTTGTTGATTGCTTCTTCATCTTTTCCAGTATACGCCTCTCTGATTTTGAAAACCTTGACCACTTTTTCAACAAAATCAGCAAGCGGAATGACGTCAAGTTCTTCACGCAAAGATTTGATGTTTTCAACAAAATGTTCAAGTTTGGAATGGTATTTTGAAAACTTGAACTTGTCACTCAAAAGGTATTCCAAAACTGTCTTGTCTTCTGCTTCATTTTGCAAGTTTGAGATTGCAACATCACCAATTCCACGCTTTGGAAAGTTGATGATTTTGAAAAGTGAAATCTCATCTTTTGGATTGACGAAAACCGAAAGATAGGACAAAATCATTTTGATTTCCGCTCTTTCATAAAACTTAAATCCGCCATAGAGTTTGTAAGGAATTTGTGACATCATAAGTCCTTCTTCAATAGGACGAGAAAGAGCATTGATACGCATCAAAACCGCAAAGTCATTGTAAGTGTATCCCTGGTCGACCAATTCTTCAATTGTGCGAGCAACAAACATTGCTTCATCTCTCTCATCAAAAGCGGTGTAAATGACTGGTGCCGCACCATCTTCTTTGTCTGTCCAAAGGTTCTTTTTCAAACGCTCATTGTTGTTTGCAATGACATTGTTTGCCAATGTCAAAATGTTTTTTGTTGAACGATAATTTCTTTCAAGTTTGAAGGTTTTGACATCTTCAAAATCGTTTTTCAAATTGAAGATGTTGTGAAAGTTTGCCCCTCTCCAAGAATAGATGCATTGGTCCTCATCTCCGACCACAAACAAGTTTTTATGTTTACTTGCGAGTAATTTGATGAGCTTGTATTGCACAAGGTTTGTGTCTTGAAATTCGTCAACCAAAATGTAATGAAATCTGTCTGCATAACGGTCAAGAACATTTTTGTAGTTTATAAACAAAAACAGTGTCTTATTGAGCAAATCGTCAAAATCAAGAGCATTATTTTTTTGCAAATATTCTTCATATTGCCAACATATTTTTTGATCGTTTTTTAAATCGGTTTTGTTTCCAAATTCCTGCAAAGACAAGAAATATTCATCAATATCAAGTCCCTTGTTTTTGATGTTGTCAAGGTGCCCTTCCACTCTTGAAAGTTCGTCATCTTGAAGGTTGTTTTTTTTCAAAAGGTCTTTCAAAATCTTATCTCTGTCCGCTTCAGCAATGATTGTGAAGTTTTTGTCATATCCGTCAAGAAACTCAATATTTTCTCTCAAAATTCTCACGCACATAGAATGGAAAGTGGAAATCCAAACATTGCGGTCACACATTTTCGCCACTCTTTCTTTCATTTCGTTGGTTGCCTTGTTTGTGAAAGTGATGGCCAAAATGTTGTAAGGAGAAACTCCCTGTTCAATCAAATAGCAAATTCTGTGTGTCAAAAGTCTGGTCTTGCCACTGCCTGCCCCAGCAGTAACCAAAACCACTCCATCAGTTTGCAAAAGTGCTTTTTTTTGTTCTTCGTTAAGAGAATTTAAATCATAGCCATTCATAAAAAACATTTTACCATAAAAGAGAAAAAATAACAAAAGAAAAAGCAGGTATTACCTGCTTGAATGTTTATAAATTAATCTACCAGTCCTAATAAATAATCAGTCGAAACTTTGAAAAATTTTGCTAGAATAATCAAATTGTCACTTGTTATATCATTAACACCATTCTCCCAACCACAAAGCGCAGAAGAACTTAAACCCACCAACTTGCTCAATTTTTCAAAAGATAGGTTCTGTTCAGTTCTCAATTCATTCAATCTTTCTGCAAACTTTCTTTTCATAGTTGTATCTTTAATTTATTTCAAATAAATCGTCAATCCCACATTCTAAAATTTCACATAAAAGTTCTAAGTTTTCATACCTGATGCCTTTGGTCTCATTATTAACCATTTTATTAAAATTTTGATAACTCATATTCATCTGATTGTAAAGCCAATATTTTGTTTTTCCTTTCTCTTTTAATATTTCCAACACTCTTAATCTAATCATACCTTACCTCTACATAATATATGATTAGATTATATAGACAAATTATGTTTGACATATAGACTTATAAATTATATAATGTAAACATGATATAAAAGGAGAAAAATAAATATGAGAAACAAAATAAATCTTGTGCAAGTTATTCATGAACAATTTAAAAAATCAAAAAAATTTGATGAAAAAAATCAAAAATCTCAATTGGAAGAACAATTTTATCAAAATTTAACGCCACAACAAAAATCATTGTATAATCAAATAAATTCAGAAAAGCGATTTAAATCTTTTGTAGTTGAAATGGAAATCATTCAATATGTCCTAGATTTCATCTCTTCAATCTACCAAACCCGTGACAACACAAGAATTTATTTTGATTAAAAAAACAGACCAAAATTGGTCTGTTTTAATTTTTATTAACCTCTTTTTCTTGCTCTTTTTCTTGCTTGTTCGCTTTTCTTTTTTCTTGCAACGCTAGGTTTGTCGTATGCTTCTTTTTTTCTTATATCACCGATAATGCCGTCTTTTTGGCATTTTCTTTTAAAACGTTTCAAAGCGCTTTCAAGAGATTCGTTCTCGCCTACTTTAACTGTTGTCAACTTTCTCACCACCTTTCAAGGTCAATTTTCTGCATGATTATAGCATACTATATGACAATTGTCAAGCATTTAAAACCAAAATTAAGGGTTGGTTTTTTCGCTCAAAACTTTTTGTCTTTTTCTCAAAAAAACATTTTTGAAATCAAGGCAGATATAAACAATCATAACAACAAGAACTGCCGTGATGGACATAACAAGCCAACCTGGCACACCAGGAATCACAAAAGGAAGTCCGCTGTTGAAATATAGATAATCTCCAGGATAGCCCAAAAGTGCAGACATTCCAAGTGAGTTTGCAACATGAATAAGCATACCTACGAGTGCCAACCAACAATTTTTGATTGACGGGCGAAATGTTCCACTGACAAATTCAAATACAGGGATGAACACAAGTGCAGTATGTTGCAAAAGACTTTTAAGAATTGGAAAATTGAAATAGGCATTATAGAAAATTCCTTGAGGCATTATGAAAGTCAAAATTCCTCCGACAAAGCCAAAAACATAAAACATTTCTTTCATGATTTTGTTGTTTGTTAATGCAGCAATTGGAAGCAAAATTCCATTCAAATTGCAAACATAGAATGGCCAAAGTGACCAAAAATCATCTCCTCGACAAAGATATACAATTCTCCAAACAACTTCAAATGTCAATTGAAAAACAGAAATACAAATCAGAATAATCCTTTTTGCTCTGTCACTGATCTTTTTACTTCCAGCAATAATCGCCAAAATAACAGTAAGAACAAAAATCACTCCAACTGAAACAAAATGTATCATTGTATAATCATAATCTCCAGGAATACCACCATTCCCATAAAGCCAATCAATAAATGACATAACTAATCACTCTCCTTGCAAGTTTCAAAAACATCTGCCATTGCTCCGTCCTTAAAAGGTTTGATAAGTTTTACATCAATAACATCACCAACATGCATATTCGTTTTTGCTTTAATATAGCATTTGATATAATTTTCGGTGTAACCTTCAAAAAATTCTACATTTTTTTCTTCAATCAAAACTTTTCCACTTGAGTTTTGCAAGATGAATTCATTCTTAAGTTTTTTGCCAAGAGTTTCCAAACGTTTCAAACGCTCTTTCTTAACTTGCCCTGGCAAATCTTTGTAAAGTTTTGATGCCACAGTTCCATTTCTTTTTGAATATGGAAATATGTGCAACTGTGAAAATCTGATTTTTTCGACAAATTTCAAAGTATCTTCAAAATCTTCTTCTGTTTCAGTTGGAAAACCAACAATAACATCTGTTGTGATTCCAGCCAAAGGGAAATATTTTCTAATCAAATTGACGCTGTTTTCAAAGTCCATTGTCGAATAGTGTCTGTTCATCTTCTTCAAGACATTGTCTGAACCGCTTTGAAGCGAAAGATGAAAGTGCGGACAAAAATTCTTAAGCCCAGAAAGCGTTTTCAAAAATTCTTCATCAATCAAATTGTCTTCCATTGAAGAAAGACGCAAACGCTTACCATATTTGTCCAAATCAGAAAGCAATTTCCCAAGTCCCTTTTTACCGTCAATCTTAAAGTCCGAAACATCAATTCCAACAAGCACAATTTCTTTGACATCTTCTGGCAACTTTTCAACTTCCGTAATTATGCTTGTCTCGCTTCTCGACCTGCTTCTTCCACGAAGATATGGAATCAAACAGTATGTGCAAAAATGGTCACAACCATCTTGAATTTTTATGAATGCTCTTGAGAGTGTCTGAGCAGAAAACAGGTCATCTTCATATTCCTTTGGAAGTTCAAAAAGCAATTCTCCTTGTTTTTCAAGATTATCCAAAAGTTTTTTCTTTCCTGCTGTTCCGATAACAAATTTTGCACCCTTTTCTTCAAACTGAATCGGTTTGTTTTGACTTGCACACCCCATGACATAAATCTGTGCGTCAGGGTTGAATTTTCTTGCACGTTCAAGCATTTGTCTTGATTTTTTCTCCGCTTCATTTGTCACAGCACAAGTGTTGATTATGTATGCATCTGCTTCTTCAAGTTTGTCGGTTGCCTCAAAACCTCTGTTTTTTAATTCAAAAATGAGAGCATCGCTCTCATATTTGTTAACTTTGCAACCCAATGTTAAAACTGCAATTTTCATATTAATTTCCACTCAAAATCGAAACCAAACTCATCATAGCAACAGAAGCGGTTTCACATCTGTAAATTCTTCTTCCAAGGCTGATAGACACTGCTCCCGCCTTGATGAATGCTTCTTTTTCTTTCTGAGAAAATCCGCCTTCTGAGCCGACAATGATTCCGATGTTTTTATATTTGCTCAAATCTTTGATTTTTTCTCCCTTGTCAGTTCTTTCATTTGCAAACAAAACAACATCAAAATCTTTGATTGCAGCAATGACATCATCAACAGTTTTTGTCTCGTCGATGATAGGCATGATTGTTCTTTCACATTGTTTGCACGCATTGAGAGCAATTGATTGCAACCTATCCATTTTGTTTTCAGTCATTTTTGCGATGACATAATCACTGACAAAAGGAACGATTTTTGTTATGCCAACTTCTGTGGCTTTTTGAACAATAAATTCAAATTTAGGTCTTTTGGTGATAGCCTGAAAAATTACAATATTCTTCTGAGGATTTCCAACACATTCCTCTTTTCCAATAATCTTACAAACCGCTTTTCCTTTTTCAAATTTTGTGATTTCGCAAGAATATTGATATTCATCATTAAGACTGACAAGAACAACATCTCCAATGTTCAATCTGAGAACATTTTTAAGATGATTATATTCTTCTCCTTCAATGTAAACCAAATCATTTTTTCTTGAACCGAAAAATCTTTTCATATCAACCTCACTAAACTTATGATACAACAAAAAATCAGGAAAAATCAAGAAAAATAAATAAAAAAGGGAAAAGAATGAAAATCTTAGTGCCCGCCGTTCAAAATTGAGCCTATAAAGGACAAAACAAATTCAATCAAAATGCGATCATGGAACATTTCACAACGATAAAATTCGTCGCACAAACGGTTATATTTTTGCTTTTGAGAATTGTTCAAAGAAGAAACAAATTCACTTTCCAATTTGTTTTTGGTATCTTCAAAAAGTTTCTCCCTGTCATCAGGAACTCTTCCATTAAATTCATTCAACAACATTTCAACAGCATCAATTTTTTTCTTCATAAAAACTCCTTATAAAAATAATTTTAGTGGGCATTGTAATTATATACCATAACTTACTACCACTGCAAGTAAATTACCCTACTTTAGTCCTAAAATTTTATTAATATGAAAGAAAGGAACTATTTTGAAATCTTCAAAGAAGCTTTAGAAGAAAGAAATTTGACAATAAAGGACTTAGAAGAAAATAATGTCTTGAAAAAAGACACATTTTATAATTTTTCGACATATTGTCCATCATTAATTAATGCAATAAAAATTGCAAATTTCTTGAAGTTATCATTAGATTATATTTTGGGAAATGTTGATACTAATGTTTTTAAACCATATAAAGAAGTCCAAAACAACTTTCATTCTATTTATAGAAAAATATTAAAGGCTTATAATGTCTCTAACTATAGGATATCAAAAGAGATAAATATTGCAGAAAATAATGTAACAAAATGGAAAAATGGAGCAACTCCAAAATTTTCAACTGTGATTGCCATTTCCGACTATCTCGGCTGTGGTGTTGATGATTTGTTGGAACATGAATAATTTGCAACAAAAAAAAGAGAGACAACCTCTCTCTTTTTTATTTGATTTTGCTTTTGAACTTCTTTGTTTCTGGATAATCATCTTCTGTGAATTTGCTTTCCAATTCTTGCAAAACTGATTTTGCTTTTTTGCTGAGATTTTTTGGTATTTCACTTTTGATTGTGACAACCAAATCACCTTTTTTATCTGAGTTAAGGCGTTTGACACCCTCACCCTTGACTCTAAGCACCGTTCCATTTTTTGTCCCTTCTTCAAGTTTCACAATTTTTGTTCCCCTGGTGAGTGGAATTTCAATCTTTCCACCAAGCAAACAAGTTGTGAAAGGAACAGCCATATCATAGAACAAATCAAACCCATTTCTTTTGAAAATTGGATGAGATGAAACAGAAACTTTGATGTTTAAATCTCCGCTGATTCCTTGACCTGCTGGAGCATTTCCTTCGCCTTTCATTCTGATTGTTTGACCATCATCAATTCCCGCAGGAACTTTGCAATGAACTTGAGCAGGAACTTTCTTATATCCTTTTCCAGAACATTCTTCGCATCTTTCTTTGATCATCTTGCCTGTCCCTCCACAACGAGGACAAACAGATTCTCTGATTGTTGTTCCAAACATGGTGTTTTGTTGAATTCTCACTCTACCAGCCCCTTTACAATCAGGACAAGTTGTGAATTCTCTTCCGTTTTTTGCACCAGTCCCAGAACATTTCGAGCAAGTTTCAACACGATTAAAAGAAATAATCTTCTCACAACCAAAAATTGCTTCGTCAAAACTTAAATTCATGGCGATGTTGATGTCAGAGCCACGCTCTGAAACACGACCACTTCGTCTTTCTCCACCACCAAAAGCAGAGAAAATATCGGAAAAGATATCAGAAAAACCACCAAACCCTTGACCACCGCCAAAGAAATCACTGAAATCACTTGCCCCACTTGCTCCACCACCAAATTGTGGACCATCTGCAGAGCCATATTGGTCATAGTTTGCACGTTTTCTATCGTCACTCAAGACTTCATAGGCCTCATTGATTTCCTTAAATTTTTCTGCGGCTTCAGGTGCTTTATTCAAATCAGGGTGATATTTTTTTGCAAGTCTACGATATGCGGACTTGATTTCGTCCGCATCCGCATTCTTGCTTACACCCAAAATTTCATAATAATCTTTATTTGCCACGACTTTTTCCTTTTAATTCGTATTTAAATTATTCGATAATCACATCATCATCGCCGTTTTTCTTGTCAGAAGAGTCAGTTCCATTGTTATTGCTTGCACCAGCATTTCCTGCATCACCTGTTGCTCCGTTTGGATTTGCGTTTTGATACATCTTTGTGAAAACTTCGTTAGAAACTTTTGTAAGTTCTTCAAGTTCTTTCTTGAGAACTTCAATATTATCACTTTCAAACTCTTTCTTTGCTTTTTCGATTTCATCTTCAAGACGTTTCTTGTCTTCAGCAGAAATCTTGTCGCCATTTTCTTTCAAGAGTTTTTCAAGAGAGTAAACCATGTTATCTGCTTGATTCTTTGTTTCAACAAATTCTTTTCTCTTCTTATCTTCTTCAGCATGTGCTTCAGCTTCTTTGATGGCTTTGTCAATGTCAGCTTCGCTCAAATTTGAAGAAGCAGTAATTGTGATATTTTGTTCTTTGTTTGTTCCAAGATCTTTTGCAGAAACCTTAACAATTCCGTTTGCATCAATATCAAATGTAACTTCGATTTGAGGAACTCCTCTTGGTGCTGGTGGAATGTCGTTAAGTTGGAATCTTCCAAGGGTTTTGTTTTGAGCAGCAAACTCTCTTTCACCTTGAAGAACGTGAATGTCAACAGCTGGTTGATTGTCTGCAGCAGTTGAGAAAATTTGAGATTTTCTTGTTGGGATTGTTGTGTTTCTTTCAATCAATTTTGTAAACACACCGCCCAAGGTTTCGATACCAAGAGAAAGTGGAGTAACATCAAGAAGAAGAACGTCCTTAACTTCTCCAGCCAAAACACCTGCTTGAATTGCAGCACCGATGGCAACACATTCATCTGGGTTGATTCCCTTGAAAGGTTCTTTTCCTGTGAAGTTCTTAACTGCTTCAACAACTGCAGGAATACGTGTTGAACCACCTACCAAGATGACTTTGTCAATCTTTTCTGTTGTAAGTTTTGCATCAGCAAGAGCTTTTTTGCAACATTCAATTGTTTCTTTAACCAAATCTTCTGTAAGTGCGTCAAATTTTGCACGAGTAAGTTCAACTTCCAAGTGTTTTGGACCATTTGCATCAGCAGAAATAAATGGAAGAGAAATTGTTGTCATAGGAGTTGCAGAAAGGTCAATCTTGGCCTTTTCAGCGGCTTCCTTAAGTCTTTGCATAGCAAGTTTGTCTTTTGACAAATCCATGCCTGCATTTTGGTTTTTGAATTCTTCAACCAAGAAATCAATGATTCTGTTGTCGAAGTCATCTCCACCAAGTCTTGTGTTTCCGTTTGTTGACAAAACTTCAAAAACGTTGTCTCCAATTTCAAGAATTGAAACATCGAATGTTCCACCACCAAGGTCATAAACCAAGATCTTTTGATTCTTATTTTCGCCTTTGTCAAGACCATAAGCAAGAGCGGCAGCAGTAGGTTCGTTGATGATACGAAGAACTTCAAGCCCTGCAATCTTACCAGCGTCTTTTGTTGCTTGTCTTTGACTGTCGTTGAAATAAGCAGGAACAGTGATTACAGCTTGTGTAACCTTTTCACCAAGATAACTTTCTGCATCAGCCTTAAGTTTAGACAAAATCATGGCAGAAATTTCTTGAGGTGTGTATTCCTTTCCATTAAGTTTAACTTTGTGGTCAGTTCCCATTTCTCTCTTGATTGAGATAACAGTGTTTTCGTGGTTAACAATGGCCTGTCTCTTAGCCACCTTACCAACAAGTCTTTCGCCTTCTTTTGTGTAAGCAACAACAGAAGGTGTTGTTCTGTCTCCTTCAGCATTGGCAATTACAGTAGGTTTTCCACCTTCCATAACAGCAACGCAAGAATTTGTAGTTCCTAAGTCAATACCAATAATTTTACTCATTTTTTTATCTCCTTTTATAATTTATTAGCGATTACTTTTGCGTATCGTATGACTTTTCCATTAAATTTATATCCTGCTTGGAATTCCTCCAAGATGATATCATTTTCAGCATTTTCATTTTTCATAACAGCAATAACTTCCATGGTGTTATGATCAAATTTTTGACCTACCGTTTCAATTTTTTCGACATTCAATGTTTTTAATGCATTGTTGATTTTGTCTTCAATCATTTCCACGCCGGCCAAAATTTTTTCATCTGTTATGCTCTTTTTGGCTTCCTTAAAAGTGTCCAAACATGGTAAGAATACTTCAATGACACTTCTAATTCCTTCTTGTTTTTGAATTTCCAATTGCTCTGCAACATGTTTGCGATAGTTGTCAAAATCTGCTTGAAGTCGCTGTGCCATTTCCAAATATTGTCTTGCTTTTGCCTCAAGCTCATGTGGTGGAAGATGGTGTTTGTCATGTTCGTGTTCATGATGATGTTTATGCTCTCCGTCGTGCTCTTCATGACAATGGCAATGTTCATCACATTCACATTCGTCGTCATCTTCTTCATCATCGTCATCATGGTCATGTTTGTGGCAGTGACATTCATGGTCGTGATGGTGTTTGTGCTTGTGTTCATGCTCACAATGTTCGTCTTCTTCATCTAAATCATCATCGTCTTCATCGTGCTCATGGCAATGACACTCTTTTCCTTCTTGGCAACCGCAATCACAATCTTCATCGCAATCGCAATTGTTTTCTTTTTCCTCTGAAGAAATCTCTTCTTCGTCGTCAAATTTCTTATCTTTATCTTTTTTCATTTATTCTCCTTTTTCCTTGTTGAGTTCATCAATAACCACTTTAAGAGCGGAAGCAATTCCCATATAGTCCATTTTTTGAGGTCCAAACACACCAATTGATGCAAGTTTGTTTCCCCCAACAATGATTGGAGCCTTGACAACTGAACATTTTTCGTCATTTTCGTCAGCGATAACAGCAGAAATACCTTCTTCATCACTGTCCAAAACTTCGATAAGTTCTTCTTTGTCGCTCAAAGTTTTCAAAACCTTCTTGGCTTCTTTGATGTCTTTTTCTTTGTCAACCAAGTCTGCAACACCATCAGCCTGAACATTCAACAATTTTTGCTTGTTGAGTTTTGAAAGTCCAAGAACAATGTTGTCAACAACAGATTGGAATGCTTTGATTTCACCACTCATACCCTTTTTGAATTGGTCGATGTTCGCAAGCATAAAGCCCATTGTCTCGCCTTTGAAATATTTGGTCAAATAGTTCGAAGCATCTTCACAATTTTGAGCAGTAGCTTTGATGTCCATGGTGTTTGTGATGTAACCATAGTTTGTTCCAATCAAAACCATGCATTTTTCTTCCAAAAGTGGAATAATTTTAAACTCTTGCAAAACCAGATTTTCAATGCCATTGACCAGCACAACAGTTGGATAGTTTGTTGCTTTTGAAATGATTTTTGCAATTCCGGCAACAATGTTCTCCAAACTCTGAGTTCTGTTTTCAATAAGTTCACGAACTTCTTCCAACTCGCCATTTGTGGCTTTGATGTTTTTAAGCATATTCTCAACATAGAACCTGTACCCCTGAGCAGTAGGAATACGCCCACCAGAAGTGTGAAGTTGTTTCAAAAAGCCCATAGCTTCCAAGGCGTTGAGTTCTGCTCTCAGAGTTGCAGTTGAAACATCAAGGGAAGTTCTGTCCTTAACCGATCCACTTGTGATTGGTGCGGAGTCTTTGATGAACTCTTCAATAGCAATGGTTAAAATCTTAATTTTTCTTTCGGAAAGTTCCATAATTACTAACCTTTAAAATGTATTTGCTAGCACTCTCGACTTATCAGTGCTAGCATTATTATATGCAGTTAAAAAAGAAAAGTCAACAAATTTTGTCAACTTTTTAAAATTTTTTTAATTTTTTTCAATCCACATTATCCCTCTGCTCTATATCATATAATAGTAATTTAAATTTATATAATTTTCTTAAAAATGTAACAAAAAAAGACCTGCAATTTTGCAAGTCTTTTCTTCTCCTTATAACCTTGGAACATTTGAAAGTGCCGAAGCGGTCGGGTAGATTGGCAAATCTTGGAATCCAGGGCATGCACTTGCTTGTGGTGCTTGTTGACATGGTGGCAAAACTGGATAGCCATAAGATGGAACCAAAACATCGACAACACTTGTAACCTTCACGATGATTTGAATACAACCTGTCACGGTGAAAATGTTTGGTGATGTGAATGTTCCAATCTGACTGCTGAATGTTGCAACCGCTGTGATGTCAATCGGTGAAATTGCTGGTTGTGGAACAAACAAAATCACAGATTTTTGAACAGTGATTGTTGATACCGCAGTCCCCAAAGTGCCATTTGCGTCACGGTATGTAACCGTCACAGGAATGGTGAGCGTGAAACTTACGTTGGCATAATTTGGACAAGTGTCCAATCTGTCAATCACAAGGTCAGAGATTGTTGGGGTTGAATTTGGTGTATTTTCTGCTGAAACATAAGTAAGTGGCAAAACAGGATCAGCAGGCAAGAAGTCTGAAACTTGCAAGATTATGCCAGATTCAGTGCTGGTGCAAACGCAAGCATCAAAAACTTTTGTTGTTTCAATCAAAATCTTTTCACAAATACCATTTGTCGGATTTCCGCAAATCGGTCCAGGTCTGTTAGGATTAGTATTATTGATGTAAAATGACATTTTAAACCTCCTTAAAGTCCATACACTAATAAGATATGAGAAGTTCCGTCAAAATGCCACAAAAATGAGAAAATTTTGCAATTCACTTGACTCTCTCTATCTCCACCATGATAAACTTAAATATAAGGAGAAATATATGGCAAAAAGGAAATTTATTAATATTTGTATTATCCTTATGATACTTGCATCTCTATTAATGATCATATTTTTATTTCACAATATATCTGTGAACGTAACTGCTCTTAACGAACTAAAACAAAACACAGGTTCGTCTGACCTAAGTTCGCAATTAAGTTGGACACTTTTTGGAAATATCAGTCTTTTAATTTTCGTAGTTATCGCTTGCTTTATAATATGCTATCTACTATTCACAGTTGCAAAAACCAATGAAAAAATTCATGATATCGTAATAAGCAACAAAACCTCACAAAAAAATTATGAACAACTGCAGAAAGCGAAGTCTGAACTCTACAATGAATACTCAGAAGATATTAAATACTGTAACTATTGCGGAAATCAAATTTTTAAAAATGAAACTATTTGCAGCAATTGTGGAAGACCAGTCAAAGAAAAAAATAAACGAAAAAAAGAAGACTAAACAGCCTTCTTTTTTATTTATATTTTAATAACTATTCTAACGATACTAAATAATAATAAACAGGTTGACCACCATTTGCGACAGTAACTTCACAATCTGGATATTTCTCTGCCAAAGTTGCTTGCAAAGCATTTGCTTCATCTTCTCTGATGTCTTCACCATAGAAAAGAGTGATGTTCATAACCGCATCATCAAACATGGCATCAATAAGTTTTTCTGTTGTTTCGTTAACTAAACTGCCCTTTGCCAAAATTACCTTGTTATCAAGACCAATGATTTCGCCTTTTGCAAGGTCAAATCCGTCAACGTGAGTATCACGAACAGCATAAGTAACCGAACCTGAACGAACGCTTTTGATTGCTTCAAGCATAGCATTTTTATTCTCTTCAACTGAAGCATCAGGATTGAAAGCAATTGAAGCTGCAATTCCTTCTGGAACACTCTTTGTTGGAATGATAATCAAATTCTTGTTTGTGACATCATTAGCCTGTTCTGCAGCCAAAACAATGTTTTTGTTGTTTGGGAAAACAAAAATATTTCTTGCAGGAACCTTGTCAGCAGCATTTGCAATGTCTTCTGCACTTGGGTTCATAGTTTGTCCGCCAACGATAATTTCGTCAACAGTAAGTTCCTTGAAGATTTGTGCCAAACCGTCTCCTGGAGCAACTGCAATCATTCCAAGTTCTTTTGTCTCTTCAACAGCTTGAGCACGTTTCTTGAGTTCTCTGTTTTGTTCACGCATATTTTCAATTTTCAAGTTGTAAAGTTCACCAAGTTCCAAAGCATAGCCAAGAGCCTTGTTAGGTTCGTTTGTATGAACATGGACCTTAACCAAAGACAAGTCACCAATACAGATGACAGAATCTCCGATTTCCATAAGTCTTTCACGGAGTTTATCAATATCTGCTTCTGTTGTCTTCTTAAGCATATTGATGATCATATACTCTGTGCAATAACCAAATTCAATGTCGCCAAGTTTGTTGATATCAGCAATGACATCGTCAACAGATTGTGGCTTTGTGTCGTCTTCAAAGGTATATTCCAAATCTTCTTCCCCTGCAAGGAAACGTTGGAAACCTGTGAAAATAACCAAAATACCACGGCCACCAGAGTCAACAACTCCCGCCTTTTTCAAAACAGGCAACATCTCAGGTGTTTGCTTCAAAATTTCTTCACCTGTGTCAATCACTTTTTTGAAGAAAACGTCAAAGTCATCATGCTTCTTTGCCAAACTTACAGCATTTTCTGCCATAACACGAATGACAGTCAAAATTGTTCCTTCCTTAGGTTTTGTAACCGCCTTATAGGCAATTGTTGCACCTTCTTGCATTGCCTTTGCAAAGTCTTTTGTTGTGATTTCTTTGCAGTTTTTTGTTACAGAACAAAAGCCCTTAAAAATTTGAGAAGTGATAACCCCACTGTTTCCTCTTGCACCACGAAGGGCACCCTTGGCGAAAGCTTCAGATAAAGAAGCCAAATCATTATTCATACACTTATTGATTTCGCCAACAGCAGATTTCATAGTTAAAAACATATTAGTTCCCGTATCACCATCAGGAACTGGAAAAACGTTTAAAGAATCAATGTATTCCTTATTTTGTTCAAGCAGACTAACACCTGCAAGGACCATATTACGAAAGGTCGTCCCATTAATAGATTTTTGCATTTTTTATGCTCCCTTAGATTATACACACACGCCAACGACGTGGACATTCACTGTATCAACAATCATTCCAGTAAAGTTTTCGACGCTATATTTAACAGATTTTTTGAGCGATTCAGCCACGGCACTGATAGAAACACCGTATTTCAAAATACAGTGTATATCAATGAAGATTCGATTATCAATATGGCTTACAGTTATACCTTTGGAGTATCTCTCTTTTTTGAACAATTCCCTTGCACTATCACGGAAATTCTTTGCAACAAGGTCAACGACACCATAGCAATCCAACGCAACAAAACCAGCAACAGTGCGGATTGCATTGTCGCTGATTGATATGTTTCCATAATAGTTGTTTGTATCGACAGTCAAAGGACTCCTCCAAAACTAAGTATATTCGCATTTATATAATACAACAATTAAGAAATTTTGACAAGCAAAATCAATCTCAAAACAAAAATTTTTTATCAAAACGAAGTCACAGCAACAAAATTAATGTGCTTTAACAAAATATATATACGGAAAAACAAAAATTTGTATGATAAACATATCAAAAAACAGTTGATTTTTTTGTTCGGTTATGGTATCATTAAACACGGAAAAATATTGAAAGGAGACGAGATATGAGCAGAGTTTGTGAAATTTGCGGTAAAGGTAAAATGGATGGCAAGACAGTAAGCCATGCAAATAATAAAGCGCCTAGAAAATATAATGTTAATTTGCAGAACACAGAAATTGACGGAAAGAAAGTTAGAGCTTGCACAAAATGCATCAAGACTGCAAAGAAAAAATAATCAAAAATCACGGTTGATATCCCCGTGTTTTTTCTTTATATTATGTCGGTTAAAAAAAGAAGGTTGATTAAACCCTCTTTTTTTATTTAAATTCTACTACCGTTTCCCATGGTCAGAGCAAGTCTAACTCCTTGAACTTTGTCAAGCCATGTTGATTTGGTTACTCCTGCTTTTGTGACAATCTGTCCGTTTCCTAAACCTGTCCCCAAGTTCCTAGTCCAATAGTTCACTTTGTCATCTGTTCCACATCCAAGCAAGAAGCACACCATGTCACTTGCCTTTGCTGAATAGTCCGTCAAATAGTCATCTATCTCTTCGATTGATGCAACCCTCACTCCGTCTTCTGTCACTGACACACTGACAACTTTATCTTGTTGTCCTGCGTTTCCGAACT
>CAJJUK010000007.1 GCA_905195085.1 uncultured Christensenella sp. | reverse complement strand
TGTATTTGATTTCTCCACTCTTTGTTGGACTTACACTGTTAAGTGTGTTGTTCATGCTTGTCCCTACATAACTCTGTGGATATTCTCCATGCTCAAAATACCAATACTTCTCTGTGCTATCATACTTCAATTTATTTGATGACAACACCTTGAAAAACACATTGATTGTATAGGTGCTTCCTGATGATGTCGGCGTGAATGTCGTCGCAGTTGATGAATTTGGTGCACTGCTGCTTGTAGAGATTCCAACAAACACATATCCACTATTTGCCGATGGTGTAAATGTCACTGTCTGACTGACAAGTGCATTTGTTGCAACTGTAGTTGCTGATGCACTTGTCACACTGACTGTCTTTGTTGTCGGAGTATTATTGTTGTCGTAATAATACTTAACCGACACTGTTCCACCTGTCACTGAATTGCTATACGACGAACCATTTGTTGATGTCTTGATTTGAACCTTGATTGTCGATGTCTTTGGCGTCCAGTCTGCATACAAGGTGTCACTTGCATTTGTTGTATAACTTCCACCCGATGCATAGTGTGTCCCCGTTCCAGTTGTGTTCGTGTTCCAGCCATTTGCCGTGTAACTTGTCTTTGTCAAACTGTTCGTTCCAAGTGTTGCACTCGTTCCGTGTATCTTATATGTCGTTGACGGCAATGTTCCACTTCCGCCATTTACGTTATAACTTATCGAATATCGCTGTTTGACATAAATGTTGAGCGTGTCATTTGAATCCGGTTTCCACGTATATGTGTAAGAATCACTTGATGTTGTGTATAGCTTTGTATACGAAGATGTTGTTGGTTCGCTTCCTGTCCTTAGATAGTAATCATAACTTGCACTGTTGGACAATTTCAAAACAACACCATACGACCCTGTCGTATACGTATGTTTGACTGTCGCACTGCTTCCCGAGGCTATACTGCTGCTTGAAACTGTGCAATTCGACGCTGTTATATTCAAATTTGTCGTGTTGCTTTGCCGCGTTGACCCTCCATAATACCGGATTGTCAATGTATATGTGTTGATTGTCCATTGAGCATATAATGTTGTATTACCAACTGTCTTGTATGTATATGATGAACCTACTCCAGTGTAACTTCCTGTAACAGAAGATGTGCTGGTGCTCCAATTAGTTATAGTATAACCAGTTCTTGTGAATGTTGTTCTTGATTTTGTTGTAAATGAACTGTTATATGTCACACTTTGTGTTGAAGTTGTTGTTGTGCTGTAGTTTCTGTTGTATGTAACTGTATATGTTTTTGGTGTCCATTTTGCATAATATGTTTTGCTCCCGTTTGCACTGCTGTCTCCAAGTGTATAACCAGCTGAATAAGTTACTCCAGTTCCACTTGAGTTTGTGTTCCAGCCAGCAAATGTATAACCTGATCTTGATGGTGTGTTTGATGTTAAAGTGTAACCAATTCCTGCATAAATTGTCTGACTTGAAGTTCCACCACTTCCACCATTCTTATTATATGTAACAGTATATCCTTGACGATAAATAACATAATATGTTCCACTCAATTTTTGAGAACAATTACTTTTTGCTGTGCTTGAAGAATTTGTTACAGCACCATTATATATGTATCCTGTTGTGTCTCTACTTCTGTTTGAACTGTTATTAGAAGCACTTGTTGAAACTCCAAAACAATAACTAGTCCCAACATTAGATGCAGATACATAAATATATCTTTTGTAAGTGAAGATATTCCAAAAACCATAATAAACATATTTCAAATTCGTTGATGAGTCCGAACCACCACCAACAGTATAGCCAGTTGTTGGATAAGCATTCAAAGTGTATCCAATCGCACTTTTTAAAGTAGCTGTATTTCCATTCTCGTCACGCCAATAAACAGAAAATCTAACTTTGCTGTCAGCATTATTAGTGTCATTTTCACTGCTGTAAGCGGTAGAGTATGATGTAGAAGACGTTCTGTATATTCCCTTAACCGTCCAAGAAAACTCTGTGTTGGCATCTGGAGAAACATCTCCACCTTCCCCATCTCCTGGATTTTCTCCTTCTTCACCTTCTCCTGGGTCAGTAACTTCTCCGCCATCAACTTTGGCTTGAGAATAATTTGTTGAAAGAAGAATTCCTCCACCAACAAGTGCAAAACCGCATAATACCATCATTAAAATTACTATGATCTTTTTCATGTTAATATTATAACACAATTAAAAAATTTGTTCCAAACACTTTTCCTAGTTTAATACAATAAAAAAATCTATCATTTCTGATAGATTATTTCTTTGCATTCTTTTTATCTTCAACAACAGTTTTGTTTTTGTATGTTCCACAATTTTTGCAAACAGTATGAGGTTTTTTAAGTTCGTGACATTTTGGGCACTCAACAAGTGTTGGAGCCTCTGCCTTGAAGTTTGCAGAATTTCTTGTGTTTCTTCTCTGTTTTGAAACTTTACCCTTTGGAACAGCCATTTTTCTTCTCCTTTTAGTAATTTTCTAAGTGTATGACAATTCAGTCACATTAACTTACCACAAAAAGTGCAAAAATTAACTTTTTGTCAACTTTTAATTATATTTGCGTGTATATTCTATCTTATTTAAAAACATTTGTCAAGTTTTATTGCGAATTTTTCTGAAATTTTAGAACACAAACATGATTATTTCTTCAAATTCTCCACAACAGCCTTGGTTTGTCTTGCAATCATAAGTTCCTCATCAGTTGGAATGACATATACTTTAACCTTTGATGTTGGTTTTGATATCAAGCAAACTTCTCCTCTTTTGAAATTTCTGTTTGCTTCAACATCAAAATCGACACCCATAAATTCCATATCTTTCATAATTTCTTCACGAATTTCATCTCTATTTTCGCCTGTTCCTGCAGTGAAGACAATGACATCAACCCCACCAAGGGCAGCCGCATAAGAACCAATGTATTTCTTGATTCTGTAAACGAAGCAATCAATTGCAAGTTTGGCTCTTTCGTTACCTTTTTTAACTTCAGCCTGAACATCACGAATGTCACTTGAAACACCACTTATGCCCAAAAGTCCAGACTTTTTGTTGAGAATGTTGAGCATTTGCTTTATGTCAAGACCTTCTTTGTCCATAACATATTCCAAAATTGCAGGATCCAAATCACCACTTCTTGTTCCCATGATCAAACCTTCAAGAGGTGTAAGTCCCATTGAAGTGTCAACACATTTTCCATTTTTGATTGCTGCAAGAGATGCACCATTTCCAATGTGACAACTGATAATGTTCAATTTGTCTGTTCCCTCAATTTGTTCAACGGTTCTTGCAATATATTCATGACTTGTTCCGTGGAAACCATATCTTCTGACTCCGTATTTTTCATACCATTCATATGGGGTTGCATAAGTGTATGCTTTCTTTGGCATAGTTGCATGAAAAGCAGTGTCAAAAAGTGCAACATTTGGAACTTTTGGCATAACTTTCATGCATGCTTCAATTCCTGAAATGTTTGCAGGCATATGAAGAGGTCCAAGTGGTGTCAATTTCTTCAAGTTTTTCATAACTTCATCATCAACAAAAACTGCCTTGCTATAGATTTCTCCACCATGAAGAACTCTGTGTCCAACTGCTTCAATTTCGTCCAAAGATTTCAAACTTCCAATTTTTGGATCTTGAAGAACTTTCAAAACAAGTTCCAAAGATTCTGAATGGTTGTTGAGTTTTTGTTCGTATGTGTATGCCTGTCCATTGACTTTGTGTGTCAACATTGAACCTTCAAGCCCAATTTTTTCAACAACACCTTTTGCAATAAGTTTTTCTGTTTCCATGTCAAGAAGTTGATATTTGAGTGATGAACTTCCTGCGTTGATAACCAAAATTTTCATTATTTATTTTCTCCTTTCTTTTCTTTATCTTCACACTGAAGTGCGGTAATCACACTTGCCATGATAATGTCATTCACCGAGCAACCTCTTGACAAGTCGTTTACCGGTTTCTTAAGCCCCTGCAAAATTGGTCCAACCGCATTAAGTCCACCAACATATTGCATCATTTTATAGCAAATATTCCCTGCTTCAATGTTTGGAAAAATCAAAACATTTGAATTCCCTTTCAAAGGACTGCCTGGGCATTTGTGTTCTGCAACTCTTGGAACCATTGCTGCATCAAATTGCAATTCCCCATCACAAACAATATCCTTTTCTTTCTTTTTGAACTTTTCGTATGCTTGTCTTACCTTGTCAATATTTTCGCTCTTGGCACTTCCCTTTGTTGAATAAGACAAAAATGCCACTCTTGGAGTCAATCCAAATTGTTGTGCACTTTTTGCACTTTGAGAAGCGATTGCCACCAGTGTGTCAGCATCTGGATTTTCCAAAACACCACAATCAGACAAAATGACTGCCTCGTTTTTCAAAAACTTATTTTTTCCATACATCAAAAAGAATGATGAAACAGGATCTTTCTTGTTTTTTGCTTTGATGATTTGAAGTGCTGGACGAACAGTTGTTGCTGTTGAGGCTTCTGCTCCCGCAACCATACCGTCTGCATATCCACATTCAACAAGAAGTGTGGCAAAGTAGTATGGGTCTTTTTCAAGTTCATCTGCCTGCTCCATTGTCATGCCTTTTTCTTTTCTTTTTTCATACAAAGTTTTCACAAGTTTTGCTCTGTCCGGAAAAGTCACAGGGTTGACAATATCAAAGTGTTCAAAAATCTTATCCCTAAGAATCAAAGCACTCGCATCACCAACAAGCAAGACTTTGACAATTTTTTTCTTTTGCAAATATTTGACCGCTTCCACTGTTCTGTCAGAAAAACTAACTTCAGGAAAAACAATCGTCTTTTGTCTCTTTTTTGCTTCATCAACCAATTTATCAATTTTAAACATAATTTTTCTCCAATTCTTTTTTCATGAAATTAAAAATAAAATAATAACATCAAAATCAAAACAAATCTCCACGTATGAAGATTTGGACAAACAATCAAAAGTTTTTCAACTTTCTTTAATAATTATAAGAAATCTATAATTCAAAGTCAAACAAAAAAGGAGAACAATTTTGAAATTTTCTCGCAATAAAAACACAGGTTTTGCATATATGTTTTTCACAATTTTGATTTTATATTTTTTGCTTTGCATGATTTTGCAACCGGCCAAATTTATCTCTCAATCTCTAAATGGAATAAGTGCCTGGGCATTTAATGTTTTGCCCAGTGTTTTGCCATTTATGTTTTTCACAAAAGCTCTATCCGCTTTGGACTTCATGCCAAAACTTACGAGACCATTTTCAAAAATAAGCCAAAAGGTTTTCAAAACACCTCCCATTTCCATGTATGCTTTTGCGATGGCAATTTTATCCGGCTATCCCGTCGGCTCAAAAATGGTTGCCGACCTTTATATGCAAAGAAAAATCTCAAAAGAAGATGCTTTCAAAATGTCTTCATTTTGTTCGACCTCTGGCCCTATGTTCATAATTGGAGCAGTCGGGATTGGAATGTTCAACAGTTCAAAAATTGGATATATTCTCTTTCTCAGCCATGTTATTGGAGCCGTGTTGAATGGAATCTTATATCGCAATTTCAAATTGAAAGAAAAAGATTCAGCAAACAATCTTCAAAATGGTGGCAACAACACTTCAAAAACTCAATTCAATCTTTCAGAGATTGTGTTGAATTCCACGCTTTCCATTTTGTCTGTCGGTTGCATCATAACAATTTTCTTTATTGTCATTGAATGTTTTTCTCCTGTTTTTTCATTGCTTCCAGACAACATCGCCTATTTTTTTGAAGGATTGATTGAAATAACAAAAGGTTGCATTGATTTATCCACTCTTTCAAACAAATTTCTTGCAGTCGCACTTTGCTCCTTCACAATAAGTTTTGGAGGCATTTCAACAATCTTGCAATCAATAACCATGCTTTCAAATCTTCAAATGCCAATCAAATTTTTCACATTGCAAAAATTTACTCACGCTTGTCTGTCTTTGATTGTCACAATGATTTTGCTCATTTTTGTTTCAATTTAAAAAAAGAAGATGACTAACTCATCTTCATAATTTCTTCTCTTGCAAGTGCATCACAACGATTGTTGTTTTTGTTGTCACTATGACCTTTGACTTTGACAAATTCCACATCAAGTCCATCCATTGCAGAGAGCAATCTTTGCCACAAATCTTTGTTTTGAACTCCACCTTTCCCACTTGTCTGCCAGTTGTTTTTTTGCCAATTTTCAATCCAGTTTTGATTAAAAGCATTAACAACATATGCACTGTCACTGAAAACTTTGACTTTGTTTCCACCCTTAACACTTTCAAGCCCCATAATCACAGCCATAAGTTCCATGCGGTTGTTTGTGGTTTCTTTCTCTCCACCTGACAAAACTTTTTCTTTCCCCTTGAAAGACAAGATTGAAGCCCAGCCACCTGCTCCAGGGTTTCCAGAACATGCACCATCTGTGTAAAGAACAACACAATCTTCGTCACATTCGTAAGGCTCTTCAACATTTTCGTTTTCACATTGCATTTTCAGTTTGTCACACACTTCAGACATGTCAGCTTTTGAACCAGAAAGGGTTGGAAAAACCTTTTCTCCATCTTCTGCTTTTCTTGGTAAAATATGAAAATGAACATGAAAAACGGATTGTTCTGCAGCCTTTCCACAAGCATTTAAAATATTAAATCCATCAAATCCACAATCTTTAACATAATGCGAACCAATTTTTTTGCAGACTTCCATAATTCTTGACAATGTTTTGTTGTCACAGGTCATCACATTTTCATAATGTTTTTTTGGAATGACCAAGGTGTGACCATAAATATCATTTGAAATATCCAAAAATGCCAAACAAAAATCATCTTCGTAAATTTTGTAACTTGGCATTTCTCCACCAATTATCTTGCAAAAAATACAATCTTTCATATCAAATCTCCCAAATGTATTTTAAAATAAAACAAGAAAAAGACCAAACAAATTGGCCTTTTTCAAAAAATTTTTAATAAATCCTGTTGCATCCAATTGCCAAAACCTTTGGTCCTGTGTGTGTTGCAATTGAAAGAGCCAAAGCGTCAACATAATCAAACTGCACATTTGGAAAAGTTTTTTTGATTTCTTCTGCAAATTCTTTGGCATTTTCATCATTCATAGTGTGAGCAACAGAAAGTCTCATTTTGCCTTCAGAAACCAATCCTCTGAATCTGCCTTCCAAATCTTTTTTCATTGCGTCCAACATTTTTGATTTTGCGCTTCTGATGTTGATGACTTTGGCATATTGGTCAAGTTTTCCTCCTTGAATTTGAAGAACTGGTTTGATGTTCAAAACTGTTCCAATTGCAGCCGCTGCTGGTGTGATTCTTCCACCTTGCTTGAGATATTTCAAAGTGTCAACAACAAGATAAATCGAAGATTGCAGAGCAGTTTCCTCCAAAAATTGTTTTATTTGTTTGGCATTCTTGCCATCTTTGACCATGTTGACTGCATCAACGACTGAAGCTTTCATAGTTATCGAAACTCTCTTGTTGTCCACAACTTGAACTCTGCCATCAAACTGTTCAGCAAAACTTGTTGCGGTTTCACAACTTTGACTAAGTCCGCTCGACATTGGAATGTGCACAATTTCATCATATTCTTTCAAAATGTTTTCCCACAAAGCAACAATATCATTAATGTTTGGTTGTGAAGTTGTTATTCTTGTTCCACTCTTTTGAATTTCATAAAATTTGTCATTTGTAAGACTTACGCCTTCATAATAAATTTCGCCATCAATAATAAATGGCATTGGAACAACATAAACACCCAATTTTTCAGCTTCTTCTGGTGAAATTCCACTATTACTGTCAGTAACGATTGCAACTGTTTTCATTTTCTCTCCTCTTTCGGTAAATTTTTCCGATGTGATTATATCATAGTTGACGTTCTTCTTCAAAGCATTTTTCACTTCTTGCAACAAAAATCTATTGATTGAATTAATATCTCCAAAATATCAAGAAGATTTGCAATATATCTCTTTTCGCTCGTATATTTATAATTTACTTCAATTTGAATTGTCCAAATTCCGCAACTTTTTGAAATACTCCCAGAAACTGTGTCAATATCTCCATTGAATGGATTGTCAACAGCAACAATAAAATTTCTTTGTTTAAAACTTTGCAAAATGAAGTCAAACAATTCTTCATTTTTTTCAATATTGCGTCCAAAATTCGTTCCCAAATTGATGTCAATTTCTCTCGTCTTTTTCATTCCATGGAAATCAATAAGGTATTTTATGTCATGTTGCTTTATGTATCTTTTAAGTTCTTCTTTATATGGCGAAATTGCGTCAAAATTTGCATCGTCATTGCAATTTTTTGTTTTCGCAATCAAATAAGCATTTGTTCTTTTTTGAAGTTCAAGAGCAATTGATAAAGAGCCTGGTTCTGCATATTTTTGGTTTCCAAGTCTGACTTGTGAAACTCCATGTGGTGCAGAAATTATCAAAGGAATTTGTCCCTCAACAATGACAAAACTTTTTTCAGAGTTTTCTTTCAAAAATCTTTTTCTTCTTTTGGCAAAGTCTGAAAAGCTAAAATCTTTCAGCATATCTTCTCCATGTATTTTTGCATAATTGCAATACTGTGACTTGCAAAAGTTTTGATACACTTTCAAAAGGTTTTTGTCTAAGTATCTTAATGCCCAGCGTTCCAATCCAACCGGAACACCATAAAACGCTTCGGCAATTGAACAAGTCATGCAAGCAATTGTATCGCTATCACCGCCAATTGAAATTGCCGTTCTGAGAGCATCTTCAAAAGAATTGGAAATCAAGAAACAAAAAATTGCTTGTGGAACAGAATTTTTGCAACTGACATCAAAACAATATGATTTCACCAATTTGTCATAATCAAAGTTGAGTTTGTAATAATTCTCCTCAATCTCTTTTTTGATTTCTTCTTTGCTTGCACCATTCAAAGCCATAAAAACAGAAACTGCAACCGCTTCCGCTCCCTTTATGGCTTCAACATGATTGTGACTTAAAATGGTGACCACTCTGCTCATCTCTTTGAGTTGCTCTTTGTCTTTTGCAAAGTATGCGAGTGGAGAAACTCTCATGGCTGCTCCATTCCCAAAACTTTGATAAGGCATTGGGTCTTTGAGCCATTCATAGAACATTTCACCATAACCAATGACATTGTTTGCCATATAAATTCGACCAAATTCCAACAGGCATTTCTTTGCTTCTTTCTGCAGTTTGGAATAATCCCCTTTGCAATTCATACATGCCTGAGCAATGGCACAAGTAAGCACTGTGTCATCTGTGAATTTGTTGTCTTTGGAAAACAAAGAAAAATCTTTTGATTTGATGTTGTCAAATTCAAACTTGGAACCTACAACATCTCCTATTATTGCACCTAACATATTTTCTCTCCGTGGAATTATCATATCACACAAACTAAATTTTTCAAAAACATTTCACTGCAACAAAACAAAAACTTCGGAATATGTAAGAAATAGAGGTCAAATTATGTTCACAATAAGTTTATGTATGATTGTAAAAAACGAAGAGAAAGTTCTCGCACGACTTTTGGATTGTGCCAAGCAATTTGCCGATGAAATCATAATCGTTGACACTGGTTCAACCGACAAAACAAAAGAAATCGCAAAAAATTACACTGACAAGATTTATGACTTCAAATGGTGTGATGATTTTTCTAAGGCAAGGAATTTCTCTTTTTCAAAAGCAACCTGTGATTATCAAATGTGGCTTGATGCCGATGATTTTGTGACGCAAAAAAACATTCAAAAAATTTTGGAATTGAAACAATCAAAAGAAACAGAAACAGATGTTTATATGTTCAAATATTCCACTGGTTTTGATGCAAATAACACTCCTTTTCTGACATATTTTCGAGAACGCCTTCTCAAACGCACAGACCATTTCCAATGGGAAGGATTTGTTCACGAAGCAATCGCCCCATTTGGAAAAATTGAATATCTTGACATTGAAATTGAACACAGAAAAAACGCAAACAACAAAGATGGAAAACGCAACCTCAACCTCTATCGCAAAGCAATAAAACGTGGCGAAAAATTCAATGCTCGTGAAATGTATTATTACAGCCGAGAACTCTATTACAACAACTATATTTCTTCAGCAATCAAAAATCTAAAAAAGTTTTTGAAAATGAAAAATTCATATCCACCTGACAATTATGGTGCCTATGTCCTGCTTTCTGATTGCCTTCTTTTGAAAAACCAAATTGATTCATCTTTGAGCACTCTTTTTGCTTGCCTTCAAAATCACACTCCAACGGCTGAATTGTGTTGCAAGATTGGACATCTTTATGACATGAAGAATGAAAAAGAAAGAGCGATTTTTTGGTATAAATCTGCTCTCTCTTGCCCAAAACAAACGACTGGTTTTGTCAAAGAAACCTATTCAAACATCACTCCATTTTTGGAACTGACAAAACTTTTGTATTCCACCAACTATCAAGAAGCAAAAATGTATCATCAAAAAGCAAAAACAACAAGTCCAAACCACCCATCAGTGCTTTTCAACGAACAATTCTTTTAGTCTTCATTTTTGTCGATGATTATGACATCTTCGTCCTTTCTTTCTCTAAATTTTTTGAGTTTATCTTTCACAACAAACATTGAAATCAGTTTCATTATTCCGTCAACAAGCAGAACAACACCAAGGAAAATCAATGCCACTCTTTGAACAGTGAAAGGATAAGCCATCAGCACAATAGAGAAAACAAAAATCAAGATTCCATAAATCATATAAAGCCACCAATATTTTGCGCCAAATCTTCTGTAATCCATTGAATTTTGAATGCGAAAAAGTCCACTGAAGAACAAAATTATTCCAGCAAAAATGGCAAAAACTTGAGGCGAAGTAATTTGTGGAGCAAAAGCCATCACAAGACTTCCAATGGCAATTTCACAAATTCCATTCAAAAATCCAAAAGGTTCTGTTCCATAAAGAAAATAGTTGATGATGCTGCAAATTCCAAAGAAAAGAATGAAGCCCCCAAAGACATAACAAACAGTCAAAAGTGTTGCCGTTGGCACACAAATCAAACAAATGCCCAAAACAATCAACATGAGAGCAACAATGGTTTTAAATATGTTAATTCTCTTAAAAAATTCTTTCATGCAAACTCCTTTTAAGTTGAATTAAGTTGAAAGTTGACTAGTCAACTCACATGGCATATTATATCACTATATTATGCCTAAAATCAAACAAAATTAAAACAAACCTGAAATTTTTCCGTCTGCGTCAATTTCCATATTCAAATAATTAGATTTTTTCCCTAGAGCTGGCATCAACAACATGTTTCCTGCAATGGCAACAATCATTTTTGCTCCGCTCCTGATTTCGATGTCTGTCACATTGAAGGCAAAATCTTTTGGTGCACCAAGCAAATTCTTGTTGTCAGAAAACGAGAATTGAGTCTTTGCAATGTTAACAAAAAAGTTTTCAAAGCCAAATTTTTTGGCCAGATTGATTTTTTCGTTTGCAACATCGCTGTAAACAACCTTCTTTGCACCATAGATGTTTTTGGCAATTTTTTCTATCTTCTTTTTTATGCTGTCATTCATGTCATAGCAATAATTCATCTTTGTTTCAATTTTTGCTTTCTCAACAACTTTCTTGGCAAGGTCTTCGCAACCAACACCACCCTGTTCAAAAGCATCACAAATGGCAACTTCCACCCCCTCGGCAGAGCAAAGATTTTTCAGTGTTTCCACATCTTGCTCGCTGTCGTCAGAATGTTTGTTGATGGCAACAACCAAAGGAAGTTTGTAGAAATCTTTAATGTTTTCAATATGTTTTTTGATGTTTTCAAACCCCTTAACCAAATCGCCTTGTCCATGCTCCTTTGTCACTTTAACAACCACGACAAGCACAACCACATCTGGAGTTTTTCCAAGAATTCTTGTTTTGATATCCAAAAATTTTTCGGCACCCAAATCACTTCCAAAACCTGCCTCAGTCACACAATAATCAGCGTGAGAAAGAGCAAATCGTGTTGCCACAACACTGTTGCAACCATGAGCAATGTTTGCAAAAGGACCAAGGTGAACAAGAGCCGGAGTTCCACCCAAACTTTGAACCAAGTTTGGTTTGATTGCATCTTTCAAAAGCAGTGTCATTGCATCTTCAGCGTGCAAATCTTTGGCGAAAACTGGTTTGCCTTTTTTGTTTAGTGCAACCAAAATATTGCCCAAATTTTTCTTCAAATCTGTCAAATTTTCACTTAGGCAAAGCACAGCCATAACTTCACTTGCCGCTGTGATGTTGAAACCTGTTTTGATTTCATGTTCTCCAATGTGATATGAAATTGTTCTCAAACTTCTGTCATTAACATCAAGACAACGTTTGAAGAAAATGTTGTTTGTGTCAATTTCCAAAGCATTACCCTGAAAAATGTGGTTGTCAATCACAGAAGCAAGAAGATTGTTTGCCTGTGCAATCGCATGAAAATCTCCTGTGAAATGCAAATTTATCTCATCACTTGGCTCCACCCTTGAAAGTCCACCACCTGTTGCACCACCCTTGATTCCAAACACAGGTCCCATTGAAGGTTCTCTCAGTGCCAACATGGCTTTGCATTTCAAGCGATTCAAGGCATCAGCCAACCCTATTGAAATTGTTGTTTTCCCAATGCCTGTTTTGTTTGATGTCATCGCAGTGACAAGCACCAATTTGCCCTGCTTTTTCCCTGTCGAGTTTTCGACCTTGGCAATCAAGTCTCCACGCAAACTGATTTCTTTTTGACTTATGCCTGCTTTTTTTGCAACTTCTGAAATGGGTTTCAACTTTTGCATATCACACCTCTCTATTGAAAAAATTATATCACACAAAAAGTCACAGTGCCAAACAAAAAATGCACAACATGAAAATTGTGCATTTTGAGCAATTTCACAATCAAAAGAAGAATGGTGGGAAATTACATCTGTTTGAACATCTGGAAATCCTCCAACTGTTTCTGCAACAATTGCATCTCTGACAACGGCAACTCCATCTTGGACAGCAGTCATCACAGAGATAGAAAACATCTGGCACAACTGGAACAATCGGATCCCTTGTTATGATTGTTGTTTGAACTGGATTGCTGGTGAAAACAACTGAAGGAGTGACAGAAAAATCTGTTACAAAAGAAACATTAGAAATCACTGCCATATCAGTTCACCGTGACATCAAATTCAACAACAGTGCTTGCTCCAACTGGCAAGTCAGCAAGTGGAAACCCTGTTGCTGGATTATATGCTGCTTGTGTCACACCATCAATTTTGACACTTCCAACAACAAAAGTTGAGCCTGCTGGAATTGGATCTGAGAAGATCAGGTTTGTTTTCAAAAGTGTTCCTGTGTTTGTGATTGTGCTGGTATAGTGCAAATTTTCTCCTTTGATTGCAACAGGTTTGTCAACGGTTTTGATAATTGACAATCTGTTGGAAACAACAGCCAATTGAACAGTGTTTGTGTTTTCTGACAATGGTCTTTCAGCCGCAGTGTAGTTGATTGTTGCAAAGTTGTTTACGATGGCCTGTGTCAAAGGATTGTCGGCTTTGATGTCATAAGTGATGACTGCCACCTCATTTGGAGCCATATCATCAATGTTGAAACCAGTGTTGACATCATAGGTCGGTTGAGAAACTCCATTGACAAACACTGTTCCCGGAACATATGAAGCACCAGTTGAAAGAGTGTCTGCAAAAAACATGCTGGAAAGATTAAACAAAGAACCATTTGTGAGAGTGACTGTTTGTGTTGCAGTTTCTCCTTCCTGCAAAAAGGTTTTGTTTGAACTTTTAACTTTTGTGAAAGAATCTGTCAAAACCTCAGTGTTGACGAGATTGCTCTCTCTTGTCTCTGTTTGAACTGTTCCGTCTGGTAAGGTATAGTTAAATTGAGTGTTAGATAAATTTGTAATAGTCATTATTTTTTTCTCCTAAAATTATAAAACTTGAACTTGAAAAGTGACAATAACACTTTGATTTGGAATAAGATTTCCAATCGAAAAACCGGTTTGTGGATTGTAGCTTGGATTGTTGACACCGTCAATGAAAACAGAGTTCGCGACAAACTGTGTCCCCACAGGGATATCATCAGTAAACAAAGTGTCCGTAAGTGGCAAACTTCCATCATTTGTGACAACAGAAGTGTAAGTCAAGATGTCGCCTTGAATTGCAACGGCCCTATCAACACTTTTAATCACCGTCAAACTTGGGTTTGCCCCGTTGTCAATCTCAATTGCCAAGCAGTTTGGAACATACAAGTCACCACTTGAAGTGAACCTTATGAATGCAGTGGACTGTTCTGGCTGAATTTTTCCTGTCAAATCGACAGCAGTGATGTCATAACCCTGCCTGCACGCAATGGTGTTCGTGCCGGTGTTTGCGTTGGCATTTCTTGTTCCAAATGTTCCCGTGGTGTCCAAAAGTCCGTTTTCATTGTTGATTTGAGAACAAAAGAAATTGTTGACTGGATTGTTCGGTCCAGATAAATTTGTAAGACTTCCGGCATTGACACCGAACAACATTTGGTCGCCAGATATGACAGCGTCTCCTTCTTGAGCAGAAACGAAAATTTTTCCGTTTGGAACCGGCTCATTTGGCGATTTGAACCCTGTCAGAGTTATGTTTGTGACACCTGTCGATGGAGAAACCACTTCTCCACCAACCCACAAATTCAAACTCCTGAATTCAAGACTTTGATTTGCATAGACAACAGCCAAAGTCCACCCTGCATGGTTGGTGTCGTCTGTTCTGTTTGTCAATGCTTCAATCAGTGCCGGAACTCCCTGCACACTGTATGTGCCATTCCCAGCACTTTGGATGAGCGATGTGACATTTGCCGACCTGACATAGAAACCGATAGTGATGTTGTTGACATTGATGTTGAAAGTTTGTTTTGTGAGGGCATCAGGAGAAATCACCTGAAGTCCATTTGGTGTTGTGAAATTGATGGAATTGTCAATAAGATTGGAGATGTTGTTTGCAGTTGACCTAAAAAGTCCGCCCCAAACAAGTTCCGCATACAACACCGAACTTCCGACTGGAAGAGTAAGGGTCGCACTGGACCCATTTTGCAAATAATTTAAAGTTGTACCAAAAGGGAAATCGTTAACTTTCAAAGTTGTGTCCAAAGATGTGAAAGCACCGATAGAACCCAATGTTCCTGCTTGGTTGAGATTTGCAATCTTGCTGAGACCAAGAGTGTTTCCAACAAAAACGATTCCGCCTCTTTTTATATCTGAATATCTTTGAATGAATGACATAGTTTTTCTCCTGTCAAAATCATTCTATTCAAAAATGGAAAATATGTTTTTATAACAAAAAAATAATTTTACATTGCGTAAAATTATTCTTCTTCCAAATTTTCTTGAGTTGTGGCATCATCACCACCTGCAAGATATTCATAATAATCATAGATAAGTCCATTCAAATCGGCAACAAGATGTCTGATGTTTTTAAATTTTTTGGAAACATAATTAAGCCCAATCACAAGACCATTGATGACCATCAAATCACGTTTTTCACAAGCCTTCAAAATGGAATTGACAACAAATTCAACATCGTCAAGCACATCAGTTCTCTTCTTCTCAAACTTCAAAATTGCCAACATTTGATTGCAAGATTTGACAATTTCTGCCAAAAGTTCGTCAAGGTGTGGAAATTGTGCTTCTTCTTGTTTCTTTTCTTCTTCTTTTTTGAACAACTTTTCTTCTTCAATTTGTTTTTTGATGTCATCAACAGTGATGTTTGTGTCAAGCTGGAAAAGTTTGCAAATCACATCTCTATATGGTTTGATAATCTTTTCCAAAAAGTTTTGCATTGGAGTGAGTTTTCTGTCTTGAAAATAGGTCTCAAGAAATTGGTTGGCATTGAGTTTGTCATTGATTATATCATTGAAAATTGTCACAGAAAGAGCCAATCTTTTTTTGTCATCAGTTGGAATTGCAACCTTCACACTTCCGGTTTTCTTGTCCACAGAAAAAGCTTTTGAAAATTCTGCTTCTTCGTCAAAATCTTCCAAACAATCAGAAAGAAGGTCGATTATGTCTTCACTCTTTGTCATCACAGAAAGGAATTTGTCAAGTTTTTTGTTAAGGTCAAGGAATTTTCCGCTCAACATATCGTTACAAGCCAAAACAAATTTTTCTACATCAAGAATGTTTTTTGCTTCCATGAAAACCTCCATACTTGGCCGTCATCACAAAAATTGCGAATTTGCCAGTCCATTAATACATAATATTTTAGCATATAAAACCAAAAAAGCAAATTAATTTGCAAACAAGTCATAAAAAATTGATTTTTTTTTGTAATTAAGATAAAATGCATATATAAACTTTTTGGAGCTTTTATGGATTATGATGCAGTGACCAACAAATTGATAATTCTTTTCTGTATGGACAAAATGGAAATGCCATTGACAGAAAACTCTATCATTGAAATTTGTTCTGTCAAAAACAATTGGATAAACTACATGGACTGTCTTGACCTGTTGTATCAGCTTTCTGAAGCAAAACTCATCTACAAAACCGAGTGCAAAGAAGGAGAAATGAGATATAATCTCACTTTTGAAGGAAGAGACTGTCTGTCATATTTCTATAAAAGAATTCCAAACAATCTTCGTGATGAAATCACAAACTATGCCAAAGCAAACAGACTTTCCATCAAACAGTCACAGGAATATTACGCCAACTACACAGACGCCGATGATGGTTCATATCTTGTGACGATGAGAATCTATGAAAGTTTGATCAATACCCCACTTTTTGAAATTCAAGTCAAAGCACCAACCCGACAAGCAGCAGAAGAAGCATGCAAAAAATGGCGACAAAACGCTCCAAACATATATGAATACATCTTTGAGAACTTGATCAACACAGATTAAAAGGCAATCTTGCCTTTTTTTATTTTTCAACGTTTTCCCCATGGCTTTAAAATTCAAAAAACCCCTTTACATTTGTTGCCCTGTTTGGTATAATTGTTTTATGAGTGAAAACAAAATTTTAGAGGTCAAAGGACTCACAGTTTTAATTAAAGACCGCTTTCTTTTGAAGAATGTCAATTTTTCAATGAACAGCGGAGAATGTTATGGTCTTATCGGAGATGATAAGTCAGGAAAGACCAGCCTTTTGAAGGCAATAACAGGTTCTTTGCCAATAAGCTCAGGAAATGTCATCATTGAAGGGAAAGACATTATGCAAGACAACAGTGTTTTGAACGATGTTGCCATTTGCCTTGACCCTCCAATGTTTTTCAAATATCAATCAGTTTACGAAAACTTCAAATATCTTTGCAGTTTGAATGATGATGTAAATAAAGAACAGATAATCAAAGTGTTAAACAAATTCAATCTTGCACACAAAATGAAGACAAAAGTTTTGTTTTTGTCATATTATGAAAAAAAACTTATGGCACTCGCCCTTGCTTTTTTGACGAAGACAAAGTTGTTACTTTTGGACGAACCTTTCAAAGCACTTCCACCAGATTCTGTTGATGAGATTAAGGCTCATATTGAAGAAATCAGAGCACAGGGCACAAGCATCATCATCTCCGCAAGAAATCTTGAAACAATCGAAGACCTTTGTGAAAAGTTTATCTTCATGGAAAACAGAGGCATAAGAGAGGTTTTAACAAACAACCAATGCAAAAAATTCGACACAAACAAGACTTATGCTTTCTTAAGCGTCAAATATCCACACTACACTGGAAAACTTATCATTGACAATTTTGACTTGAAGGTCAAACTTCTTGGAAACAAAGTTCTGTTTGAAGCAGATGAAGACACAGTGGCCGACATTGTCAAGTTCATCACAAACAAAAAAATTGCCATCTACAAAGCAGGATATTTAAGCAAAAAATCAGAAAAAATCTTTGCAAATCTTGCACCTTATTATAAGGAGGACGAATCGTGAAGAAAATTTTCAAAATCGCCTCCTATGACTTCAAAAGATTGATTATCAACCCTTTCACAATTGGAACAATGCTCCTTGTGCTAATCGTCTGTCTAATCACTGGACTTGTCTACAAGATTGAACCTACTCCTGCCTACACAGCAACCATTTCGGGGGCGACCACAAAAGATATATACAACAACTTTATGTCCACAAACGAAGCTTACGACAACAAAGTTAAACTTGATGACATTCTTGAAGATGGTGAGAAAATGATAAGCACTCAACAAGAATGTGATGACTATGATGCTCTCACTGAGATTAATTCACAATTTCAAGAGATTTATTATGAAGTTGTCAAATTTCACACAACAGGCAGTTGCACCTACACTCAAAATGGCAATATAACAGCAATCAAAACTGCATCAAATGAACTTAACGAATTTGTGAAATATTTCAAAGAATTGGGAGAATTTGAAAGTAATTTGATTTTTGAAACTGACGAATTTAAAACTTTGGAAAACATTTCAACATTCTTTGATGAACAAGCAAATTCCACTGAAACAATCCCAACAATTTTGACAAATCTTTATGACAACATTTCAAATTTCAATGCTCTTGACACTGTTGTCAAACATGTGTTTGTTTGGAAAGTTGACAGAGAACTTTTGCAAGAATATCAAACAAAATACATTGAAAAAGCAACAACAAAAAGACTTCAAATTCTTAATGAAATCGTAAGTCTAAACAATCAAGTCACCTCCTACGACACAACACACATGGAAGAGATGACAAGTTTGATCACAAACTACAAACTCACCTGTGAAAGTGCAAAATATTCAGTTATGTATGAACTTCGACTTTCTTTGGAACGCCATTTTGGAGACCTGAAAAACTTGTATCACTATCAACCAATTTCCATTGAAGACACCGAACTTGCACTTGTAAAAACAAACTATTTCTTGAATGATGAAAGTTTGTATTACACTCAATATCAAGTTCCACTCAACTTCAACACCGCTTCATATCAAGTGACACTCTACGACCATGCATACTTCATTATGAGCATAATAGGATTCCTAACAATTTTGTTTGGCATCTATGCATCATACAAATTGTTTGGACTTGACAGACGAAACGGAAAAATGGACACAATTTTGTCCCAAAATGTCACCTTCAATCAAGTTTTCACTGGAAAGTTTTTGGCAATAGTCTATGCAACCTCCTTCGTTTTGGCAGTTTACAGCATTTTGAGTTTAACCTGGGGTGCTCTTCTCTTCCCTTCACTTGCAAACGAAATTTTGGCAGTGTTCAACTTGACAACGGTTTACACAATTCACCCATTTTTGTTCTTCCTAATCAAAGTGATTGGAATTGAATTGCAAGTGATTTTCTACAGTGTAATCACAATCTTTTTGATGAATGTTTCAAGAAAATTTGAATTGACATTTGGAATTTCTGTGGGAATTTTTGTCATTGCAACAATTTGCAACATCTTCTTGAATGGTTCTCTTGCATATTGCTTGTTCCCATTCATTCATGCAGACTTGACCGCCTTTCTTGGTGGCGGAACAATGCAAACAGGTTTCTTGAAAACAGCACTATATTCTTACGGAAACTTTTTCATTTCACTTGTCTATTATCTCGTCGTTGTGGTTTTACTATACAATTTCACAAAACAATTATTCAAGAAGAATTAAACCACATTTTGTGGTTTTTTCTTTTTAGTGTCCGTATTAAAATCAAAAAAAATGCTTAAAAGTTTTTAAATTTTTTCATGTAAAATATTTGCAATTACATTTCATTTTTGTTATTATAAATATTGTAATAGGAGAAACAAATGAACTACAAAATCGTCACAGAAGCCTCAGTCGATATGCCAAAGGGTTTTGCCGAAGAAAATGACATAACTGTTTTGCCAATTGAAGTCAACTTCAATGGAGAACTCTATCCTGAAGGTCTTCCTAATGATGAATTCTATAAAAAATTGAAAGAAACTGGAATCATTCCAAAAACAAGTCAACCAAACCAATACAAATTTGAGACAGCCTTCACACCTTATGTCAACAAAGAAGATTGGTTTGTTATCACAATTGTGATTTCTTCAGACCTAGCTGGAACAATTGCTCAAGCAAAAAATGCAGTTGAAAGTTTGGGTATGAAGAATGTTTATGTTTGCGACTCTCGTGTGACAACTTTTGCTGAAGGTGCAATCATTGTTGAACTTGTCAAATTCATCAAATCGCACAAAGATGCCACCCCAGAACAAGTGATAGATTACCTTGAAAAACTCAAAAGCAGTGTCAAACTCGTTGCAGTGATTGGAGATTTGAAATATCTCAAACAAGGCGGAAGACTTTCTGCAACAAGTTATTTCGCTGCATCTGTTCTCAACATCAAACCAATCATCAACTTGGACGGTGGAAAAGTCAACAATATTGCAAAGAAAATTGGTGAAAAAGCAAATGAATATATGGTTGATTGTGCAAACAAAAGAAATAAAGATTTTCCAATCTATTTTGGACACTCTGCAAATGAAACAATAATCAAAGATTTCATCAAAAAATATGCCTCAAAACTTGGCATTGCCCCAGAAAACACTTCAATCAATGAAATTGGTTGTGTTGTTGGCACACATGTTGGACCAAATTGCTATGGAATGGTTTATTTCATATAAGCTACAACAAAATTTAACATAAAACACAAAAAATACCTTGAACAAAGGTGTTTTTTTAAACAATTCTACTTCCAAAAGGCTTGATTCTGCTTGCCTTGATTTCTATGTCAAAAACAAAGTTTTCACCATCTCTTTTGAATCTGACAACCAAATCATCTGCAAGCAGAAAAAAATTCCTAGCAATCGGCGTCACTTCCCCTTTCAAAACTTCTGCAACCAATTGCGGATTTGTAAATTTGTCTCTGATCAAAAGTTCATTGATTCTTTCCATAAATCTCCCTAAATCAAACGTGTTTTTTTATGCTTCTTTTCAAATACCCCACAAGTCCCCTATATTTGTAAGTGCAGTCATAAATTTTCTTGCATCCGTTATGTATGTTCTCAGACAATAACGTGAATGCTCTTGCACTTTCACAATCGGTCATAATGCGACCATCAGCAGACATTTTTGACACATTGTCATCTTCAGGAATGACACCGAGAAGTGGAATCCCCATTGCCTTGACAATACTTTCAATGTTCATCATTTCACCAGAAAGAAGCAAATCGCCACGCATACGATTGATCACCAGCCCTTTGCTTTCTATGCTATATTCACTCAAAAGACCAACAACTTTGTCTGCATCTTTTATGCTTGAAAGATGTGGAGTGACAACAATAAGCGCCTCATTTGCTGGAAAAACGGCACGATGAAACCCTGCCTCAACACCAGCCGGGCAATCAATCAAGATGTAATCAAAAGAATGGTCAATTATGTCAATAATGTTTTTGATGTGTTCTCCAGTTATCTTACTTGCAGAATAGGTATGCGATGACGGCAAAAGATAAAGTGAAGGAAAATTTGGGTCTTGAACCAGAGCTTGTCTGACACGACATTTCCCAGAAACAACATCAGTGATGTCAAAAATGACCTGCCTTTCAAGCCCCATAATGACATCAAGATTGTTTAGTCCTATGTCAACATCAATAACAACCACACGAAAACCAAGCCTAGACAGATAGACTCCCAGATTTGCACAAACAGTGGTTTTTCCAACCCCACCTTTTCCACTTGTCACCACGATTTTTCTTGCCATAAGAAAACTCCTCTGCTGATATTATAAATCTCATACAACATAGTAACAAAGCAAGAAAAAGTCTTTAATTCGCTAAATTTGTCATTTTTTGACAATAAAAAAAGACCTTGACAGGTCAATTTTTAAAGGTTTTTTATTATGCTTGCCAAAAGTTGTGCGTCAGAAAGCAGTTTCCCTGCCCCCAAAATTGTGACATTGTCAACATCTTCACTTATCTCAAAAGGATAACCAAGATGTTTTTTTAAATAATCATCAAGTCCTTGCATTTTTGCACAGCCACCAACAATCAAAATCTTGTTGTTGATGATGTCAGCAACCATTTCTGGAGGAAGTGCATTGATTGTTGTGTCAATCGCTCTAACAATTTCACTGAAAAATGGCTCGATCGCTCTGCGCAAATCATTGGACAAAATAACCACTGTTTTTGGAGATTTGCTCTGTGCGTCAACCCCTGTGATTTCCATATTCAAAGTGTCATTTGTGTAAAGACTTCCGACCTCGTTTTTAAGCATTTCTGCTGTTGGCAAACCAATCACGAGTTCTTGAGTGTATGCCAGAAAGTTGACAATAGCTGCATCAATATTTCTGCCACCAACACCGAGTGTAGCTCCTTTCAAAATAGCGGACATATTGATTGCCGCAATGTCAGTTGCTGTTCCTCCAATGTCCACAATCATATTGACTTTTGAACTGTCAACATTTCTTCCTTCTCCGATGCAAGAGCAAAGCACAGATGGAATGAGTTCGACATAGCCCATATTTGCACCTTCGCAAACATTCAAAATGTTCTCTTTTTCTCTTGCAGTAAGTCCACAAGGAACAATGAAAAGTGCATTATCTTCATAAGCCTTAAAACCAACTTTGCTCAAAAAATGTTTAAGCAAAATGACGGAGTATTCATAATTTGAATGTTCTCCACTTGCAGAAGGGGTAAAAATTTCTACATTTTCTTTTGTCTTACCAACAAGTTTCTTTGCATCATTGCCCATTGCAATGACTTTGTAGCCATCTTCAGTTGGTTCTGCTGCAATAAGAGTTGGCTCTTTCAGAGCCAAACCTTCGTCTTTGACATAGATACATGTGTAACCGCCACCCATTTCAATGGCATACTTAAATTTTTTCATCATGCCTCCTTAAACAGTAAATGTCACGCTGTTTATTGTTCCACCCAAAGAACTGATGTTGTAATAATAAACAGTCACAAAATCTCCAGCATCTGCATTGTAAAGCCCTTCCATAAGAGTGATTTTTTGTCCTGCACTGTAAGTTTTATATCCGCATTTTATTGAACTAATCACATTTCCAGCACTCAAAATTGTTTCTCCGTCATAAACCCAATCTTCAAAGACATAATATCCCGGAGTTGTGCTGTTTGCAAAGTTAACCACGATTTCATCTGTGTAAACTTGCCAAGTTCCGTCAAAATAGAAAAATTCTTCTTCCCCAAAATTTGCATTTGAAGCAATAAAGAAACATTGAAGTTCTGATTGATCAAAACCGACAAGACTGTCAACCAATTCATTTTCATATTTGCTTTCATTCTTATAAGCTTTTACAACATCACTTAAAAAGAGTTTTGCAGCAGTAATTGGCATGATTACATAATTGCCATCTTCTGTTTGTTCAAAAGAAAGCCCCAAAATGCCTCCAGACTTATCAAAGATTGCTCCACCTTCAAAACTTTCTTCTCCAGCATCAGGAACATCAACCAAATAGCAATCTTCCATAACAAAATCAATAGCATTTTTGTTTTCAATTTGAATTTCTTTATAAACATTGTAAAGATTTATGTCACTCACTGTGCCTTCCCAAATTGTTTTGCTTTTCATAGGTGATGAAATTGCCAAAACATCAGTTTCAAAAAACCATGAATAGTTCACTGCATTAGAAATTGAAACAAAAGGAATTTTGACAGCTCCTTCGTCAGCAGTCACATTTTCACACTTAAGAATGGCAAGATTGTAATTTATGTCACCAAAAAGCAACTTGCCGTTGTAAACTTTCCCAGAATTTGCAAGAATGGTGATTTGAGTGTCTTCCGTGCATGAGCGAAATTCGTTGTATGGAGCAATGACATAGCCATCTTGTCTGACATTGACACCAACAACATTTTTTTCTTCGTCTTCAAAAGTCACTTCATCAGCAACCGTGAAATTGATTTCAACAGTTGCGTCAAGATACATTTCGCCAACAGTTTGGTCAGATAAAAATGGCCAAATTGAAGTCTTCACTGAAATGTTGTATGGAGAGATATAGAAAAAATAAACAACAATAAATAAATACACCAAAATAACGGTGATTATGGCAAACAAAACATACCAAACTACCTTTAAGTTACTGTGTTTTTTCTCCTCTTCCATAAAAAACCTTTTAACAGCGATATAATTAAATTATTTGCAAACTTTTCTTAAATATTTTCTTGAAATCATCAGAAATTTTCATACTTTGCATGATTTCAAAAGATGGGTCAGAATTTACGACGGTCTTCATGATGATTGAATCTCCAAGAATGTCACAAACAATATCATTTATGATGTTTTTTCTTGAAGCATTCAAGTTGACTGCCAAATTCACAAGAACTCCCAATTTTCTGATTGCTTCGACATCTTCGTCAGTCAAAATTTCTTTGTATTTCATGATTTCTGACAAGTTGAAGTTGTCAAGATTTTGACAAGTGCAAGCAAAAGCAGCAAGCAAAATTTCTTTTTGTGTTGCCCCTGCAATGTTTGCATTCAAAATTGTATAGAAAGAATGTTTTTGATGATTGTTGAAATTGATAAATTTTCCACAGTCAAACATATAAGCAGCAATTTTGAGTGGTTTGACATACATTCTTGGAAGTTTGTGAACAACTTTGAGTTGTTTGAAAAGAAGAATTGCCATGTCATAAACTTGGCTGTTGATTGCCAATCCTTCTTTCTTAAATTCATAATAGTTGTCCAAACTGTTTTGCAACAAGTCCGAATATTTTTCATTTGATGAGCCAACCAAATTTGTGATGACAACACCTTCAAGAGCATTGGCGATTGTCACATTGATTGAAGACAACTTCAAAATTTCATAGATGGCACTGATGATTGCAAGACCACCATTGATGCTTTCTGCACCTTCTGGTCCAATTCCTTTAATTTTCTTGACTTTTTGAGTGTCCAATTCTTTTGCAAAATCAACCACCTTTTGAACTGCACTGTCTGTCAATTCATAGTTGTTGTCAATGTCGATTGGATATCTTGTGAGTTTTTTTGCAATTCTTGAAATATCAATAAAACTTGGGCCACAACCAAAGACCATATCTTCTTCAAAACTTTTGATGAGAGAGGCTTTTTTAAGTTCTTTCTTAACTGCATTTGTCATTTCAGCAAAGTTCATACCAGAAGCGGACAAGTTGCTGTATCCATAAGGAATGACATTATATTCCACAACATTTCTTCTGTTGAATTTCAAAATGTATGTTGAATATGAGTCAATGTTGACAATATACCCCTTTGAAGCATCAATGTCAGACATACAAGAAAGATAGACATCTTTGACAACTTCGTCATCATTTGAAATGAGAAAGTTCATGCCTGTGTTTGTGTATATCTCGTCCAAAAATCCACGATAGTTTCTTGCTTTAACGATGATGTTTGAAGCAATCGCAATCATTTTCCCAACATTAAAAGTTTCAATGGTGTAACGATATATGTTCAAAATTTTCAAAATGTCAGCCTTAGATTTTGGACTGAAAAGACAATCTTTGATGATGTCGTTTGTCAAGTCGTAATAATTTTCAACTTCTTCCAAAATTCTGTATCTTCCATTTCTGCTTTGAACAATCAAGAGCTTAACTTTTCTTTCGTTAAGTTGAATGTATGCAATATTTTCCATAAAAAATCCTCACTTTTGCTTGCTTTGTTATTTGTCTAAATCAATGGCACTAACTGGACAACTTGCCTGGCAAGAGCCACAGTGAATGCATTTTGCTTTGTCAATCACTGCTTTGCCATCTTTATCAAAAGAAATTGCCCCAACAGGACAAATGGCAACACAAGTTCCACAGCCAATACATTTTTCTTTATCAACCATAATCCACCTCTTACGAATAAATACTTTGATAAAACAGACTCAAAAATGAAATCTCAATATCAAAATTTACGTTATAAATATATCATAAAAATGTGTTTTTGTAAACTATTTTTTTAATACTTTTACAAATTCTACGACTGCCAAACAACAAAGAAAAATGCCAAAAATGATTTTCAAAATCTTTGACGGAAGGTATGACATCAAAATTGCCCCCAAAACAGAAAATATGACACCAAAAAAAATTATCCAAAAAATATTTTTTGTGACGATGTAGCCGTTTCGATAATGTATGTAGATGGAAAAAATTGCCATGACCAAAAAACTCAATAAATTGATTCCCTGAGCAAGTTTTTGATCAAAATCCAAAAAAATTGAAAGAATTGGAATAAGCAAAGTCCCACCGCCCATTCCAAGACCACCAAAAATTCCAGAAACAAATCCTGCCAAAATATAGAAAAAATAAATCATATTACATATTGTGAAAATTTAGTTTATTTTTATTCTTTGACATTTGAATCAAGCAAAGTCAGAAAAAATCTTACCACAATAAAAACTAACAAAATATTTTCATTTGAGAGATGTTTTAAATGAGTTTATGGCAATTTGTCATAATGAAAAACAAATCTTTTTCAGTGTTGTATGATTACATCAAAAGGAGTAATATATGGAAAAAATTGCTGAAATATTATATCAAGCATATGTAAATCATAATGGAGATACTGTTTATTCAAAAGATTATGGTGAAACAATTCAAGCATTATCAACAATGTTAAACATGGAGCAACGTGGAAAATTGCTTGACCTGGAAATTGAAATCTATGAAACAATAAGACTGCGCCTAATGGATTTGATAACGTATCTTTTGAAATTAATTTGTCCTGAAGAAGAATGAAAAGTCAGAACAAAAGTCTTATTCCCCCAGCGAGCATAATGAAGACGAAAATTATTCTGATGATTTTTGCTGGCAAAAATTTCAACGCGAAAGAACCAACAATGCCACCAAGCACAACCCCCGTTCCAACAGTTAGGAAAGAAATTGTTTCCAAATTTCCACTCAAAAAATAAATCACCGCACTCACGAAAGAAATTGGAAGTATTATCACGATTGTTGTCGCATGTGAATATTTATTTGGCAAATGAAGCACCTTTTCAAGTAAGGGAACACAAACCATGCCCCCACCACCGCCAAAAAATCCATTGATAAACCCAATTATTGCCCCACATATGCACAACAACAACTTCTTCTTTACTGACAATTTCTCTTGTTTTTCTTCTTTTTTTGCCAAACTTGTATTTTTCATGCTATTATTGTTGATAATTTTAAAAAAAATATTTGATTATTTATCTTAAATGTATTATAATATGTGAGTTAAACTTATAGTAAAGGATTAGGTATGAAAAAATTAAGAACAATCAAAAGCAAAATCATTATGTTTATCTTTGCGTTAATTCTTCCTTTGTCCGCATCCGGACTTGTTTACACACTAAATGACGCAAATGTCGCAAAGGCAGATGACAGCACTTCAAGCACATCAGCAAATTATTATTCTGGCTATATGAAAGAAGTCAGTGTGACAAACAACAATTTCAATTCGAGCAGTTCGACATATTCTATCAGCACCTCACTTTCTGGCTGGACAGGTCAAATGAATGACAGAAAAACAACTGCTGGAATCATCAACACTGGAAACACTTTCCAAAACTATATGACTGGGACTTATCACCTTTCAAACAACCCACTTGCAAAGGCAACTGATAAGTATATTTTGATGATCAACTCAAAGACAAGTGATTCCACAAACTACAGCACTGCAAGACAGGGCTATAAATCAAGTTCAATTTCTTTGGAAGCAAATTCTTTCTACTCATTCCAAGTTTCTTTCAAAAATGACACAAACTACAACTCATACACAACTTATGTGGAATTTGGTGAAATCGAGGCAGAAACATCAATTGGAAAAACTGTTTTTGAAAACAAAGGTTTTGACGAATATATCTCTTTCACATACAAGAGCAAAACATATTACCTTCACAAGACTTTGTCTGAAGTTGGACAACTTGCCACAGCTCTTAATGATGTTCAACCTTTCTATGAAGATGAAGAATACATCGGATTTATGCACGAAGGAACACCAATCTATGTTTCCGTCAATGACATAGAGAAAACTGGAACAGAAGACGACGAACAAATCAATGTCAACAATGGTGCAACCTACTTCACTTGCAATATCGCATACAACGAAGAAAACTCAAACTACACTGTTGCAGAAGGAACAACTTACTACACAACAAAAACAGAATATGACTCTTTGAATGACTATGTTTTTGGTTCTATGTATTTGTCAGGACTTGTCGATGAAAATGACGACCCTGTCAAAGCAGAATATGTTCAAGTTTCATCAAAAGAATGGGTAACTTTCTACTTCTTCGTTGCAACAGGAAACGCTGAGCAAAGTGTCACCCTTGATTTGTGGCTTGGAACAAATGAATCTGGTCACGAAAGCAGTGGCGTTGCATTCTTTGATGATGTTCATGTTTATCAATACAGCGAAAACACTTTCTGGAAAACATACCAATCATACTTTGGCAAAAGTTACACTCAAGAAATCACAGACAGCAAAGGTCAAGTCACAACAGAAGTGTTTGATTGTGTGAACTTGGTTGATTTGAGAAGCAAAGAAATCATTGAATATCCAACAAACAACTTTGACTTTGAAGCAGGAATTTACAACGAAGATATCTCTTCTTTGAAAAATTGGAAAAAATCTGGAAGCGGAAATGCTCAAGTGTTTGACTCAAAAAGCCCAGAATATTTCAAAAGCATAACCGGTTATGACTTTGTTGGTTCAAACCTTTCTTGCGAAGTTGAAATTGATGACGAAAAAGTCACACTTTCTGCAAACAACTACCTTTTGGGTCTTTGGGCAAAGAATGAATATGTCAATGTTAAATCAAATGACGTAAGCATCAATGCAAATGAGATCTACAAAATCAAAGCGTACTACAAAATTTCAGAACTCTCGAGCGGTAATGTCTATATGTTTGTTGAAGAAAACGACAATGTACTCACCGCCTACAACCTCACAGAAGACCAATACACTTTGACTGCCCAAACAGCAAGCAGTGCAGTGACAACAAATGGCGACAACGATTTTGTGAACGACTATGGTGTCATTGAATTCTATGTCAAAGGTGGAGCATTATACAACTCTTCAATCAATGTTTCTTTGGGACTTGGAAAGAGTGATGAAGCCGCAACAGGTTGTGTTGTGTTTGACGACATCACAATTGAAAAAGCAACAACAGAAGAATATGATGCTGCAACCAACAAAGTTGCATTGAACTCTTCTTCTGGAACACTCACTGTTCCAAACGGAAACTTCAATCTTGTTACAATCGACAACTACAACTACCCACTCACAGCTCAAAATTGGACAACTGAAGGTGGAGACGGACTTTTGTTTGATGGTGTCATCAGCACAGAAGATTCTCAATACAAAAACTATATAGCAAAATATAACGAACTTAAAGCAAGCGGAGTTGAAGATATTGACAACCCATACTACTGGGCAACATATGCAAACCCAGGCAACAGCAGAAATTCAAAAACTGAACCTGACAACATCATGATGCTTGCAAACATTCATAAATCATGGCAAAAACTTACTTCTGAAAATATTTCAGTTGATGCAAATGGAACTTACAAACTCAACTTCAAATACAAAACCTACAACACATCTTCACAAAACTCAACAATCAAGGTTTCATTGTATGGCGAAGATGGCTTCAAATTGTTTGAATCTGAAACACTTTCTACAAACGGAAAATGGCAAGATTATTCAATCTATCTCAAATCTTTCGCTGGTGCAAGCAATGTTTACATCGTGATTGATTTCGGAACTTCAGATGAAAAAGTTGAAGGATTTGCTTACTTTGACAATTTTGAACTTTCAACCATTGAATCATCTGAATATGACAACAAAGTTAACACTGCAGAAGGAAATGGTGACATCTTCGGAATCGTTGACATGACAAACTTCTATCTCAACATTCCAACAAACGACATCACTGACGACCTTTCTTCAACCACCACCCCAGCATACTCAGGTTCTGTTTCAAGTTCTGACGGAAGTGCAATCAATGGTGGAATCATCAAAAGTGACAAGTTCACAGAAAACAGTCCTTTCTACATCGAAAAAGAAACTGAAGATGAAGAAAGCAAAAATGTCTTCTTCATTCAAAGTCAAGGTGTTGGCTCTTATGTGATCCAATCAAACTTCAATCTTGACATGACAGCTGAATCTTATTATGTCCTTTCATTCAAACTCAAAACAAACTTCAACTACAACAACGATGGAGTGGAACTTGACAAGAAAAAAGACTATTCTTACGGCGTAACTTTTGGTCTTACTGGTTTTGATTACATGACAGAACTTGTTTCAAATGATGGTTACGAAACATACACAATGTATTTCCACCCAACAGAAGATGCATCTGGAAAATTGTACATCGCCCTTGTTTGTGACACAATGGAAACTTCTGGCTCAATGGCAATTTATGACATTGCATTTGAAGAATCTGATGAAACAGCTTACACAACCGCTTCAGACACAATTGATGGCAAAAACTATGACATCAATGAAGACCGAGTTTTCATTTCAAATGCTGATTCTACAGACGATGGAACTGATGATGACACATCAGACGACACAACAGATGACGAAGAAACAACAACAAACAATAACAACTTCAACTGGCTTATAATTCCATCACTTATAACAGGCATCGCAATTATCATTGCAGTTGTTGGAAGTATCTTAAGAAAAGTTAAGATCAAGAAAGTTGAAAGAAAGAAAAAAGAAACTTATGACAGAAAATCCAGCCTGAATGTTGATGCAATCAAGCTTAAAGCTAGAAAACAAAGAGATGAAGAAATCCTCGAAGTTAAATCAACAATTGACAAATTCCAAAAAGAACTCGACAATCTCGAACAACTTCATAAACAAAAAGTTTTGAATTTGAGAGAGAAAGACAAAGGTCAAGTTTCAAAAGAAACAGATAAGGAATTCAAAGTGTTCGCTCAAAAGAGAACCGTAATTGTTGAAAAGATTGACTCACTCAACAAACAAATTGAAAATCTTAGCACCCCTGAATACTTGCTCAGCCTTGAAAGAAAAGTTGCTGCCAAGGAAGAAATGAAGCAAAAAGAACTTGCAAAAGTTTCCAAGAAAATTAACAAAGAAAAAGAAAAGGCAGAAAAACAATCAACAGAAAAAGTTTCTGAGGACGACAAGAAAAAAGGAACTAAGAAAAAATAATAAAAAATGAAAAAGGAGAGAATTAAATGTTCTCTCCTTTTTTTGTTTTATTTATATTTTTGTTTTGTCGATAAAAAAAGATGATTATTAAAAATCATCTTCATCATCGTCAGAATCTTCGTCCTCTTCCTCGTCATCTTCGTCATCTGAATCTTCATCGTCGAAATCAAGGTCATCATCGTCAAACTCGTCGTCCAATTCATCATCCAAATCATCAAGAGAACCGTCATCAAGTCTGTCGTCAAAGCCAATTCCAGTGTCAAGATCATCATCTATGATTTCATCGTCCAAATCTGTCACAGAAGCCATGTCGCCTGTTTCTTCGTCATCATAAACAACCTCATCTTCGTCATGGTTGAGATAATCTTCCCAATCGTTTGAAACATCTTCGCCTTCAGCTTGATGTTCTTTAAGGCAAGTTGCACACATGATTTCATCTGGTTGAATGTAGTTAGTCTTGCAAATTGGGCAAAGTTCCAAATCAAGATCTCCAATGAAATCTTCCTTATTTGCAGAGAGTTCTGCCTTGCATACACTGCAGAGTTTATCTTTTTTCTCAATGTAATTGAGTTCACATCTAGGACATCTAATATAAACAGGTTTTTTCATAAAATCTCCTTTCTTATTTATCGGTATGTATTCTACATGCAATAAGAATGTTTGTCAACTAATTTGATTAATCTTTTTTACTTTTTTTAAGCAAATTATCTTCCGCTTGAGAGAGCCTTAAATACACTGGCAACAATTCATCTAAAGCCACAAATTTCCCAAGTTTTTCTTGCTTCTTTGCGAATGCGAGCAAATCTTCACTCGTGATTTCAATTTGGTTAATACGATCGTCTTGCAAATCACCTTTAAGCCCAAAAATTGGTTGTTTAATGCCTAAATATTCTTGCTTATCTATCATTCTCTCTTCTTGTAATATTATTCCTGTTTTATCAAAATATGCAACAAAATATAAATCTGATAGTGCATTCAGGACACAAACAAAATTTTCTGAACAAAGTTTGTTTTCTGACACAATATTTGCCATAAGTTCCAAGGATGACAACCCAATAAATTTCAGCTTTTTGTTCACACAACCAAGTGCTTTGGCAATGGCTGTTCCGATTCTAAGTCCGGTAAATGAACCTGGTCCAACAACCACAGCAACTGTTTCCACATTCAAAACATCAATTCCACCTTCTTGGCACATCTCATCAATTGTTTTAAGCACATTCTCTGAATGTTTGCTGTGTGCATCAAGTTCCCTATAAATTGTTCTGCCATCTGGCGTTTCAAGTGCCAAATTTGCCGTCATAAATGCTGTATTAATTGCCAGCATGTTTTCCCTCCTTAATTGTTACACTTCTTCGATTTTCAGATTTCTTTTCAATTTCAATGACATAGTCAACATCTTTAATCAATCCATCAACATTTTCAGGCCATTCCACAAAGCAAACACCATCCAATCTGCCTTTGTCAAAATATTCTTCAAAACCAACATTCATAGCCTCTTCTGCTGAAGCAAGTCTGTACATATCAAAATGATAAACAGGAAACTTCGCATTGTATGTGTTTAAAAGTGTAAATGTCGGACTTGTGACCAAATCATCACACCCCAAAGCAGACACCACTTCTTTGACGAAAGTAGTTTTCCCACTGCCCAAGTCTCCCTTAAGCAAAACCACCATTGGTGGCTTCAAAACCTTTGCAAAAGCCCCCGCAAGTTCTTTGGTTTGATTTAAATTAGTTAGATCCATTTGTAATTTCATTTGTTTTCACCTTCTTTTTCTTGTTAACAAAATACATCAAAGTCAGTCCAAGTGCACAAATCACCGCAGAGACAGCAACTCCTGCAAGAACATCAGTCAAAAAATGCTTTCCAAGATACATTCTCGACAAACAAACAAGACCGACATACAGACAACATGACAACACAATTCCAACTCTCGTCCCTTTGCTTTTGAAATATTGGAACAAAAAGTATCCAACAAAAATAGCAATTGCTGTTGCACAAGCGGCATGTCCACTTGGAAAACTGTATCCAGTCACCACATCACCAATGTTTTCAATTGTGTCTGTCACATTGAAAGGTCTCATTCTTTGAATGCTGTTTTTCATTATGCTGACAGTCAAATACACAAACCCATAGGAAAAGAGATACCAAAAACAAAGTTTTCTTTTGAATAACAAAAACAAAAGACACGCGGCAATAACTCCCATTGTGCTTCCAATTGCCGAAATAAGTTGAAATGACACATCAAAAAAAGGACTTCTTCCTGACTGCAAAAATTCAATTATCTTAATTTCAAAATCCATGATATTATTCTACCAAAATATACAAAAAAAAACAAATAAAACATAAAACAAACCAAAATATAAATATTGGAAGTCAATTTTGAAAAAAAGTTCAAAATATTCGCCACCATGCTAGCGAAATTAATATTTTGTTCTTCATGTTTAAATAACCATCAGTTTTGCTTGCAAATGCCAAACGTCACTTTCAGACAAAACTTCCGATAATAGAAAAAATTGCACCCCAAAAGATGCAATTCATTTAATTTTTTCACTGACACTGACACCGTCCTCAAATTCATAGACAACTGTTCTGAAATCGCCATCATTTTTGAGTGTGTCAAGAAATTTTCTCAAATTATTCACAATTGATCTGTGTTTGTGTTTTATTGTTCCCAAAGAATTTACTAGTCCATAAAACAACACATCATCAGCAACCAAAACTCCGCCAACCTTCAAAAGTTTCTTTATGATTGGAAGATATTTGATATACTGCCCCTTTGGTCCATCAAGAAAAATAAAATCATAAGTTTTGTCTGTCTTTTGCAAAAACTCAATGGCATCTTCATTGACAACTTGAAAGCGTCCGTCAAATCCTAAGTCTCTCAAATTTTGAATAGCAAAAGCAGCGTTTTTCTCATCTTTTTCAACTGTCGTAACAAAAGCATCTTGGCAGGTTTCCAACATGATCGCTGTTGAATAACCTATGAATGTTCCAATTTCCAAGATGTGTTTTGGATTGTGTTTAATAAGCAAATCTTTCAAAAGTTCCAATGTTTTTTGTCTGATTATTGGATTATAACCATGTTCCTCATAACCCAAAAATTCTGTCTTATCTTTCATTTTTCAGCCTATTAATCAAGCAAAACGATTGTCAAAATCATAGGTCTACGCTTTGTTCTCTTGAAAATGAAATTTGAAAGATTTCTTCTGATTGTGTTCTTGATGACTGCAGGGTCGCAACCACGCAAATCCTGTTCTTTCAAAGAAGCAACAATCATTGTCTTTGTATCTTGAACAAACGCTTCTGCTTCGTCTTGATAAACAACACCACGAGTGATGATGAATGGGTCACCAACAACATCACCAGAAACATTGTTAATGGTCATAACAACAACACAAATTCCATCTTCTGAAAGTTGTTTTCTTTCACGCAAAACATTGCTGTCCATATCACCAACACCATATCCATCAATAAGACGTTGTCCAGCAGTTGTAAATCCAACCTTTTTGATTGAATTTGGTGTCATTTCAATTTGCGCACCAAGTGATGGAAGAATGATGTTTCTCTCTTCCATTCCAAGTTGCATTGCAATTTGTTTATGCATCTTCAAGTGTCTATATTCTCCGTGAATTGGAATGAAGAATTTTGGTTTGACAAGAGCATGGATTGTCTTGATTTCTTCTTGGCAAGCGTGACCAGAAGCATGCACCTGTTCAAGTTCATCATAAATGACATCAGCACCCTTTTGGAAAAGAGAATTAATGACATTATAAACACTCTTTTCATTTCCAGGAATTGGAGAAGAAGAGAAGACAATCAAATCGTTCTCACCAATTTTGATTTGTTTGAAATCTCCAGCAGCCATTCTTGTCAAAGCAGAAAGAGGTTCTCCCTGGCTTCCAGTTGTGACAATCAACAATTCCTTGTCTGCACATTTATCAATTTTGTCGATATCAATCAAAATATCTCTGTTGAAGTTGATTTCACCAATTTTCATTCCAACATCAATAATGTTGATCATGCTTCTTCCAGTAAACGCAACCTTTCTGCCATACTTTTCAGCCAATTGCAAAATCTGTTGAAGTCTGTGAATGTTTGAAGCAAAAGTTGCAACAAAAATTCTGTTTTCTGTGTGTGTTTTAAAAATTTCTTCAAGTGCTCTTCCGACACTTTTTTCACTCATAGAATACCCTGGTCTGCACACATTGGTGCTTTCACACATCAACAAGTTGACACCTTTCTTGCCAAGTTCGCCAAATCTTTGAAGATCCGTCATGACACCATCAATAGGTTCAAAATCAATTTTGAAGTCCCCAGTGTGAATGACATTCCCTGCAGGAGTTGTGATGCACAAAGCAAGAGAACCTGCAATAGAGTGAGAAACTTTGATAAATTCAACTGAGAAAGCACCGATTTTAAGCACATTTCTTGGCTTAACTGTGATGGCTTTGTAATTTACCTTTGGGTGTTCCTTCATTTTGTTTTCAACAAGAGCAAGAGTAAGTCTTGTTCCATAGATTGGTGCTTTGATTTCTGACAAAACAAATGGCAGTGCACCAATGTGGTCCTCGTGTCCGTGTGTCAAAATGATGGCTTTGATTTTTTCTTTGTTGTTTACAAGATAAGTGATGTCAGGAATGACAACATCAATTCCTGGCAAATCATCACCGGGAAAAGTCAATCCAGCATCAACAACAATAATTTCGTTGTTGTATTCAAAAGCGGTCATATTTTTTCCAATTTCACCCACACCGCCTAGGAAGGTGATTTTCAATTTGTTATTCATCTTTTCTCCTTTTAATATATTTAAAAACGCAAAAAGCGTTATCAATGATAAAATAAGTCAAACAAAAAATATTTGTTTTCAAATCAAAACCAAATGAAAACTCATTCAATTTCATCAAGTCATTGTCTTTAGTTTTATGTAACAAACCAATATGGCTTGAAAAATTACAAAATGTAAGCAGTTTTGTTTATGTTGTCAACTTCTTCAAGTTTCTTAGGTGTCAAAATTTTGTTTTCGTTGACATAGAATCTCATGCCTTGGCTTGAGAAGAACACAACCATGTTATATACGCAAAGCAATGCTGAGATGATTGGAACAAGAACAATCAAAGAATAAACACCAAAAATCATAGCCAAAGCCCAGAACAAGAAGAAGTAGATTATTGTTGTTCCGAGAATTGACCAAAAGTGTCTTTTAACCGCTTTTACGCCCTTTCTGTATGCAGAGAAAACATTGCAATCAAAAACGATTGAAGCTGGAGCCCATCCAAGCACAGTGATTTGATTTAATGTAAACAACAAAACCAAAACAATGAAAATGACAAGTGGCAAGAAATATGAAATGAAGAAAACATTCTCCACAAGTCCAATTCCATAGACAATTGCAAGTGTGATTGCAAAGAACAAAATGTTGTAAAATGTTTTGCAAAGTGCGAAAGGAACAGATTTTTTAAGGCTCTTTACCAAAGCACTAAAAAATCCTACCTTTGCTTTGCTTGTCATATAAGAATACAACATTTCATTCAAGGCGTATTTCCCAACATTGATAAAAAATGGTAAGAAAACAAAAACAACGATAAGTCCATAAATTGCAAGCCCAAGATTTGCTTTAAAAACATCAATCAAGGTTAAATATGATGTTTGCATAATGTTGTGCAAATTTGTCCCTAATGCCCCCTGAAAAACGCCAGAGAAGGAACTGAACATGTCTGCAGATTGAAAATTTGAAATGACCAAATCTTTAAATTCAAAAAACACTGGCAAAAACAAGGCAAAACAAAGCCCCCAAATCACAACATAATACAAAAGGAATTTGAGAACTTTGACCCAATTCGAACCAAAAAGTTTTATTGAATTAACAAACATCATAAAAAATCCTTCTAAAACAAGCAACTGGCGAACAGCAAAATTCTTTTTTGCCATTCATTTTACAATGATAGTATAACAAAAACCATCAAAAATGCAAAATGATTTTTGATAACTTTAACATTATTATCAAATTATTGCACAGGTTTTTGCTTCGAACTTAATTAAACTTCAATAGAAACGATTTTATAGCTTGTGTCCCCACCAGGAGTTTTAACAACAACAGTTTCTCCTTTTTTGTGTCCAATAAGAGCCTTTCCAACTGGAGAAACATTGCTGATTACGCCATTTCTAGGATCACTTTCTGAAGAGCCAGTGATTCTGTATTCAACATCTTCATCAAAGTCCATGTCATAAAGTTTAACTTTGCAACCAACACTGACAACATCATTGTTGATTTTTTTCTTGTCAATGACTTCAGCATTAAGCAAAATGCTTTCCATTTCTGCGATTTCAGCTTCAATTTGTGCTTGTTCGTCTTTTGCTGCATCATATTCAGAATTTTCAGAAAGGTCGCCAAATTCTCTTGCGACACCAATACGCTTTACAACTTCTGGTCTTTTTACAGTTTTAAAATAATTCAACTTTTCTTCAAGTTGTGCTTTTCCTTCTGGTGTTAAATAATGTTTTTCCATAATTTTGTCTCCTTTTAAAGCAAAATGCATCACTTTTGTTACGTTTAACCAACAAAATCAATTGTTGGAAAAAGCAAATTAAAAAAATCGACCCAATAGGTCCATTAATTGAAATCTAATCTTTTGACTTTTGACCACAATATTATATGCAAAAATTGCTTAAAAGTCAACTAATTTTTCAATTTTCCTAATAATATATTCAATATGGAAAGTTTTTATACACATATAATTATATAAATTTTTCTCAAAAATTTTTACTTTGTGAGTTTTTTTTGATTTTTATCAAATAATAAGACAAAGGAGTGAGATATGTTAACCTTCATAGCCTTTGTGCTGACAATTTTAGGTTGCGTAAACTGGCTTTTGATTGGTCTTTTGCAATATGACTTCATAGCCGGTCTTTTTGGCTATCAAGCAAGCATCTTTTCTCGAATGATATACATTTTGTTTGGCATTGGTGCAATTTATCTCACTCTCAGAGTAATCATAAACAAGGGAACTTTCAAAGTTTATGAAAAAAAGAAAAAAAGGAGTGAAGATATGAAAAAACAAGAAAAAACAAACGCACCCGCCTATCAAAATGTCGAAGCAGGAGAAGAACAGATTAATAATAAATATGCAGGCAACAACAGACATGACATAGAAAATTACAGAAATTCAAAGGAATATGAAGATGCGCAAGAATTTGAAAATGACAATGAGCATAGATATGGCACCGAGGCACATCATCCTGACCAAAACAATCTCTTTGATGAGCACTTTGAGGACAAGATTTAACTGACAAATTGTTTGACTTTAAAAGGCAAAAATAGTATCCTTAATGTAAGGAGAAATTAAAGAAAATATGGTCACATTAGTTATATTGGATGGTTTTGGAGAAAAAAGACAAAAGTTTGGAAATGCAATAAAAAGTCAAGGAACGCCATATCTTGACAAACTGAAAAAGATGTATCCTCACACCCTTATTCAAGCAAGTGGAGAATATGTCGGGCTTCCAAAAGGCGTTATGGGAAACAGCGAAGTTGGACATTTGACACTTGGAAGTGGACGCGTCATTTTGCAGGACCTAAAACTCATTGACAGCGAGATTGAAAACGGAAAATTCTACAAAAATCCAGCCTTAATCAAAGCACTGACACATGCCGAGAAAAACAAGAGCAACCTGCACATTATGGGACTTTTGTCAAATGGTGGAGTTCATTCAAGCATAGAACACCTATTTGCAATTTTGGACATGGCAAAAAATTTTGATATCAAAAACATCTATATTCATGCCATATTGGATGGAAGAGATACTGGCGTTCAAGACGGAATCAAATTCATTCAACAGACAGAAGAAAATATCGCTGGAACAAATGCCAAAATTGCCACAATCGTCGGCAGAATTTATGCAATGGACAGAGAGCAAAGATATGACCGCGTTAAAAGAGCGTATGACATGCTTTATAATGGTGTCGGCACAAAGGCTGATTCTCCAGAAACAGCAGTCAAAGAAAGTTATTCAAACGGCATTAATGACGAATATTTTGAACCTACAATCATAGACCCAAATGCCACAATAAAGGACAATGATAGTTTCATTTTCTATAACTATCGCTCGGACAGAGCCAGAGAAATCACATTTGCAATGACAGATGATAACTTTTCAGAATTTGAAACAAAAAAAATTAAAAATTTCCTTTACACTGCCATGACTGAATATTCCGACAAATTGAAAAACCTAAATACAATGTATCCCCCAATTGTTGTTGAAGATAATCTGGCGAGCATACTTTCAAAGAATGGAAAAACACAATTTCACATCGCCGAAACAACAAAATATGCACACGTAACCTTTTTCTTCAATGGAGGGATTGAAGAGCCATACAAAGGTGAAGACAGAAAACTTATTGACAGCATAAATGTTCCAGACTTTTCAGCCTATCCAAAAATGCGTGCAAATGAAATCACCACAGAAGTTTTGGACGCAATTGCAAGCAACAAATATGACTTTGTCTTGGTGAACTATTCCAACCCAGATATGATTGGTCACACTGGAAACTTCAAGAGTGCGAAAGAGGCAATTGAATGTGTTGACAAACAAGCCTATGCTGTTGCCTTGGCAACCTTGATGGCAGGTGGAGAATGCATCATCACTGCAGACCATGGAAATGCCGAAGAAATGATTGATAAAAACGGGAACAAACTGACAAAGCACACAACAAATCCAGTGCCTGTCATTTTGGTAAGTGAAAAGAACAAAAATGCAAAACTCAAAAAAGGAAAATCTTTGACATCAATTGCACCAACCGTGCTCAAACTTCTTGGGATTGAAAAACCTGACACATATGATGACCCAATTTTTTAAAATTTAAACGTATTTCCTAATTTTTCAATTCTTTCATTATCTTTTGAACAAAGTGGAAAACATTAACAAAAAAAGAAGACTTTTAAATCTTCTTTTTTTATTTCAAATTCTGCTTCCATTTCCCATGGTCAGAGCAAGTCGGACTCCTTGAACATTGTCAAGCCATACTGATTTTGGTGATCCAGCACTTGTGATAATCTGTCCGTTGCTTAAACTCGTCCCTAGGTTTCTTGTCCAATAGTTCACTTCATCATCTGTTCCACATCCAAGCAAGAAGCATACCATGTCACTAGCCTTGGCTGAGTAATCATTCAAATAGGTCTTTATCTCTTCTATTGATGCCACTCTCACTCCATCCTCTGTCACTGAAACACTGACAACTTTGTCTTGTTGCACTGCACTTCCAAACTTGTAATATGTGTAATTCGTAGAACCTTGTTTGTTGGTGATGCTTGCTGAAAAATTGGTCGTTGAGGCTGTCTTATTCAAGCCTGATATGTTGCTATACATTTCACTATCTTTAAATGCCCAACCTTCATTCACATCACTTGTTTCAACCGCTCCAATTGTCAGTATTCTGTCACTCACAACTGTGAAATTGGTCTTGTATGTCCCGTATGTGCTCCAGCCACTTGGATATGTTGTGCTTGACACTCCATAGTCACTCACTCTCCACCTGATTGGCTCCACTTCAAACCAATAATATGTTCCACTGTTGAAAGTGTAACTTGTTCCGTCACTCATCTTGAGTGTCTGTGTGCTTGTCGCTTGAAGTCTGGCATATCTCTTGCTGTTGTATGTGTAAACTTCAATCTTTTGATTTGTTGTTCCGTCATTATACTTGATTTCTCCACTCTTTGTTGGACTTGCACTATTGAGTGTGTTATTCATGCTTGTCCCTACATAACTCTGTGGATACTCTCCATGCTCAAAATACCAATACTTATCTGTGCTATCATATTTCAATTGATTTGTTGACAACACCTTAAAGAACACATTGATTGTGTATGTCGCTCCTGATGACGACGGTGTGAAAGTCGTTGCCGTTGAGTTTGGTGCACTGGTGCTTGTTGATATCCCTACATACACATATCCACTCTTCGCTGTCGGTGTGAAGGTCACCGCCCTACTTATTAAAGCATTTGTTGCAATTGTCGTGGCTGAGGCACTAGTCACACTCACAGATGACGACTGCACTGGTGAGTTGTTGCTGTCATAGTAATACCTAACAGACACTGTTCCACCTGTTGCAGAATTGCTATACGAAGAACCATTTGTTGATGTCTTGATTTGAACCTTAATTGTTGAAGTCTTTGGTGTCCAGTCTGCATACAAGGTGTCACTTGCATTTGTTGAGTAACTTCCACCTGAATTGTAATGTGTCCCTGTTCCAGTTGTATTCGTATTCCATCCATTGTAAGTATAACTTGTCTTTGTCAAATTGTTTGTCCCAAGAGTTACACTTGTTCCGTGTATCTTGTATGTCGTTGACGGCAACGTTCCAGTTCCACCGTTTTTATTGTATGTTATTGTATACCGTTGTTTAACATATATGCTCAATGTGTCATTTGAGTCAGGTTTCCATGTGTATGTATATGAATCACTTGATGTTGTGTATAGTTTGGTATATGTGCTTGTTGTTGGGTTGCTCCCTGTCCTTAGATAATAATCATATGTCGCACTGTTGGACAATTTCAATACAACACTATACGAACTTGTTGAATATGTATGCTTAACCGTTGCACTACCACCCGAAGCAATACTACTGCTTGAAACAGTGCAACTCGATGCTGTTATGTTTAAATTTGTCGTATTACTTTGCCGTGTCGTCCCTCCATAATACCGAATTGTCAATGTGTATGTGTTAATCTCTGCCCAAGCATAGAATGTGTTTGATGTCCCAACTGTAAAAGAATAAGTGGCACTTGTGCTTACTGCTGTTCCTGAACTACTATTCGTTTTTGTCCATCTGTTGAATGTGTAATTAGATTGAACTGTCACTGCAATTGTGTACGATGTGCCATATGTCACTGTCACTTCCTTATATCTTCCTGTGCTGTTTGAATACCACGATGTTGCTGGTGCTGTTATGTCTGATATTCCTGTCATTGCATATACCCTAATTGAATATGCGTTTAAAATAAATAATGCTCCAACATAATCTGGATATCTATCTGTCGTATTGCCATAAAAAGTTTCTGTATATGTTGTCCCTGTTGTGGCTCGATACCAATATTCTTCTCCGCCATCTGCACCATCTGGGTTATAATTTCCAGACCACCATCCAGCAAAAACATGTCCAGTTGGAACATTTGTAACACTAAAAGTAACAGTGATACTAGTTTCATATCCCATAACTTTATATGCTCCTGAGAATGATTGATTACTGATCGTTGTTACACCATAATTCGATGTAACATAATTCGCTACAACAGTTCCTGCACTTTTGTCATTTTCATAAAAATATAGTGTCCCACCACCAGTTGACGAATAATATGTATCTGGTGATTGATCAGTTGTCGTTTCTGCCCCATAAAAATGAAAGAAATAATTTTCTCTATTTTGAATAAAAAGTGCCCCAACAAAGTTTTCATATCTAGTTGATATTGAGCCAGAATAACTTCTCGTATAAGTGGTTGATGTTGAAACTCTGCTCCAATTCTCTTCCCCACCATCTGCACCATCTGGATTATAATCGCCAGCCCACCATCCAGCAAAAGTGTATCCAGTTGTTATACTTGTTACCTTAAAGGTTATGGAAATAGTGCTACTTGTGGTTCTCGTAACTCTATAATAATTCCCAGAAAAAGATTGATTGCTGATTGTTGTTCCGCTGTATGTCATTGTGACTGTGCCAGGCGTCTTGTCATTAGCATAAAAATATTGCGTTCCTCCACCAGTTGACGAATAATATGTGTCTGGCGTCTGATCAGTTGTTGTTTCTGCACCAAAAAAATGCAAATAATAATATGTTGCATCATTATCCATATCGTCTGAGGATTCATCATCAAAATTTATTCCTTCGCCTTCATCGACGTCTTCTGTTTCTTCGTTTTCATTTTGCGGAGGCGCAAAATC
>CAJJUK010000006.1 GCA_905195085.1 uncultured Christensenella sp. | reverse complement strand
AATGTCATATTGTCAGGATTAAAAACTATCTTTTTATTTTTTTCTATAACAAAACCCAAATTTTTATATTTTTCAATATTAATCGTTCTAAAGAAAAAATTACTTGGTTTACTATCATTATGTATGATTATGTTTCGTAGTTCACATAAAAACATAAAATCATCATAATTAGGCATTTGCGTTTTTATATTTAATGAAAATTTTTTATCTAACCATTCAAATTGTTCAGAATGACTTTTTCTAAAAAAGGAATCTATAAATTTTTCAATATAAAAATCTTGAATGCTGTATGTATCTGTACAATCACTTAATTCAGCGTATCTAACACTTTCATCTATTACATTAATTTGACCACTGATATGTTGAAACAAATATATTAATAATTCTGACAAAAATTGATCAAAATTAGTTATAAGAGAAACTACTAAATTTGAAGGTATCATTTGCAATAAGTAATCTGATTGTTCCATTCTATTAGAAATAGTCTCTAATTGATTAGCTAATATATACCCATTAAATTCTTTTTGCTCTATATCTTTTTGCAATTTCCTGATTTTAGAAATAGACTTAATCCATCTCTTATGAAATACATCATATTCTTTTATATTATTTAACATAGATTGAAAAGTATATAAATGAATGGCATCATATTTTGTAACAACATTCGTGTAAATACTCGTAAAATTAGTATATACTTTCTGGGGATTTTTAGTTATCTCTTCTTCTGTTAACCTTGCCATGTTATCCTCCTTAGTTGTTTTAAGTATAACATAAATATTATTTTTTTTCAATATTTATATCAACTTTCATCCAGCCAACACCAACATATATTTTTGTGTTAGGATTGGTTATCGAGTTGCCCGCCAGACAAAATAAAGAATCCGAAATCAAAAAGGTTTCGGATTCTTTATTTTATTGCGTTTAATATTTCTTTGATATCTTCGTCAAACAAAATGGTTTTGTTTTGGATTTTTTGTGGACAAATGGCGTAATCCTTGTTGATTCGAATCAAGTTGGTGTTTTTGTTTAGCAAGGTCATGTTTTCAAAAGGAAATCTGATTATTGAAGGAGTGTTGAATCCAACGCCAATTTCTAAAAGAAGTAATTTTTTGTTCTCCGCTTTCTCTATGAATTCTTTATAGAGTCTTGCATGTTCGAACCAGCCTTCATCTTGAACGAATCGGTCGTCTGCTCTCAGATTCATTTCCATATCCCTTCCGCAAACTGGACATTTTGGAATTAAAGAAGTTGGAACTTTACAATCTTTTTGCTCTCTGACCATTTTCAAAATTAGTTCTTCGTTGTCATATGTTTTATTATGGCAGGGCACAGAACATTGAAGAAGTCCATAATCTCCTTGCAAATAAAATAGACGGTTCTTATCAAAACCGGCAAGTTGAAATTGATGGTCCACATTTGTTGTTACGACAAAATAGTCTTTATCTTTGACTAGGTCAAAAAGACTTTTATACAAGGGATTGGCCCTTGATTTGTATCTGTTGACATAGACGTATCTTGACCAATATGCCCATTTTTCTTCTTGGGTTTTGAAAGGATAAAAACCTGCTGAATACATGTCTGTGAAATGATATTTTTCTATGAAATCTGAAAAATATTTTTTGAAATTCTCTCCATAATACTCAAATCCTGCTGCTGTCGATAGCCCTGCACCGGCACCAATAAGAATATAATCCGCGCTTGCAATCAATTCTCTGCTTTTATTTATTCTCGCTTGAAAGTTCTCGTTCATATATCAAAAAGTCCTCCTTACTAAACAAATCAAAAACAATTTTTATGGAACTATTAGTTATTTTTAAATAATTTTTTACAGTTTTAACCGCAATTTTGCAAGCCTCTTTGATTGGGAATGAATATAGCCCAGTTGAGATTGAACAAAAAACAATATTTCTCAATTTCATTTCATCTGCTTTTCTCAAACACGAAAGATAGCAATTTCTCAAATCTTCTTTGTCTTGCTCAGAAACTTTCCCATCAACAATTGGCCCAACAGTGTGAAAAATGTATGTACTTGGCAGGTTGTAACCATTCGTCACTCGGCATTGCCCATTTAGTTCTTCTTTGCCATTAAGTTCCTTAATCAAATCTCTTCTAACTTGCAATCCGGCAGCAGAGTGTATTGCATTATCTATGCAATCATGCAAGAGGACAAAACAACCGAGCAATGAGCTGTTGCAAGCGTTGACAATTGCATCTGCTTTGATTGTTGTGATGTCTCCAAGATGCAAAGCAATTTGTTTATCTTTTAGAATATCTTCAACATCAACAATTTCTTTCTGCTTTTGCAAGTCCTTCAAATATTCATCTTGCTTAACAAAAAATTCTTCACTTAAGTTTAAAGGCAAAGTAACATTCATCAACGCTCTTATCTGCTCATAACTGGACAAATTTTTTGACACTTTGATGTTGTTGTATTTTTGCAACTTCTCTATCAAAAATTTTTCATTCATAACTTATTCTCCTTCAAACTAAAAGCAAAAGGTTAATTCTTTTTATTCTTCTCAAGAATTAACCTTTTTATTTTCATTATTTTCCAAAGAAAAATCCCGCTGTCATATCAAGATAATTTTGCCCTGAATAAGAAGGATAATTTCTTTCTACCTTTTCTTTGAATTCATTTGCATCTTTGCAAGTTTTTGCAATTTGCTTCAGATCTTTCAAATATGCAATCTTTGTTTCAACATCCTTCAAATCTTCTGGGGTATAGTGAGAAGTCAAAACAAAGGTATATCCCTTTTGAATGTAGTCTTCAAGCTGTTTTATCATGACATCTGCATGAGAACTGCCCGCAACTATTGAGTGGCAGTCATGTCCAAGCATATGGGTGTAAACTGCATTGATTTCTGGAATGATGATATTAAATCCCTCTGCTGTGTCGATAATGTCAAACTCAATTCCGCCAATTACATTTTTTCCACCACTTATGAAATTTGTTGTTTGATGTATCGAATTGTCAAAAATGTTTCCAAATGCTTTTGTAAAGTTGTCAATCAGACCTTTTCCTCCACCATTGTGTCCATATTCATCAGCATGTTTGGTGGAATATTTCTTTGCCTTTGGCAGAAAAGTTGCACCTGCTGCATGGTAGGAAACCAAAATTCCTTCCACCTGCAATTTGTTTGTTGAAATGTATTCTTCAAGCTCTTTGATGTTATCGAAAAAACAAGGACTTTCAATAATTACACATTTGCCGTTCTTTTCAACAACAAAAACTTCATCATCAATGAAATCATTTGTTTTGTATGCATGAAGTTTAATTTGACCAAAATCATAAACGTTCATTTCTCCTTTGTTTAACTTAATTCTTTTAAAATCTGTCTTTTTCATAATTTTCTCCTTTTTAAGTGTAACAATCTTTGTTACATCTGTCATTATTATATACAGTCATCGGTGTAATGTCAACTGTTACATCAATAATTTTTAAAAAATTTTGTCTCGGTGTAATTATTGACTTTACAACAAAAAGTATTTTATACTATTTATATAAAGGAATAGGAGAACAAGATGAAGGTCGCAAGCAAATTTACAATTGCAATTCACACATTGCTGTTTATTTACAAATTTGATGGAAAAATGAAAACAACATCAGAGAACATTTCAAAAAGCGTTGGTGTCAATCCTGTGATAATCAGACAAGTTCTGTCTGATCTTAAAAAGGCGGGAATCATCACTGTGAAATTTGGCACAGGTGGAGCAAGTTTAAGCAAATCTCTGGACGATGTTTCACTGTTAGATGTTTATAATGCAGTCATTTCTCAGGACGAAGGATTGTTCTACTTCCATCAGAATCCAGAAGCAAAATGTCCTGTTGGAAAAAACATACACAATGTCCTAGACGAAAAATTGGATTTTATCAAACAGGGTTTTGACGAGAGATTAAAAGAAGTTAAACTGTCCTCATTGACCGAAAAACTGGATAACTTGACGACAGAATAATGTTTTTGTTTCAAAACCTTTGTGAGTATCAGTAAATTTACAAAACTTTTACATTTGTTTAAAAAAATATCAATATCTTCATATTATCATATTAATGTCTAGAAAGAGGTGGTTAAATGTCAAAGATTTTATTGGTTGAAGATGACAAAGAACTCAATGACCTTGTCTGTACTTATTTGAAAGATAATGATTATGATATTACTCAATGCTTTGATGCTATGCAAGCCCTCAAGGCTTTCGACAAAGACAACTTTGACATTATCATCAGTGACATCATGATGCCTGTTGTTGATGGTTTTTCTTTTGCTGAAAAGGTTCGTGCAAAAAATACAATGATTCCAATCGTTTTGATGACCGCTCGTGACGACAAACCTTCAAAACAACTCGGCTACAAACTTGGAATTGATGATTACATCACCAAACCTTTTGACATTGACGAATTGGTCATGAAGGTTGGAGCCTTGCTAAGACGTTCCAAAATCACTCAATCAAAAACTCTTTGTGTTGGCAATTTGAAATTAGACAAAGAAGAACACACCGCTTACATCGGTGACAAAGAACTGTCTTTGACTGTTAGGGAATTTGACCTTTTGTTTAAACTTCTTTCCAATCCAAAGAAAACATTCACTCGAAGTGTCTTAATGGAAGAATTTTGGGATTATGACAGTTCTGCAACTTCCAGAACAGTCGATGTTTACATGGCAAAACTCAGAGAAAAAACTTCAGAGTGTGACGGCTTTGAAATTGTGACCGTTCATGGTCTTGGTTACAAGGCGGTGTTGAATGAAAAATAAAAAATTTTCAAAGTTTTCCTTTTTGGGATTTTTGATTTTGTTTTTGACAATCTCTATCGTCACAACAGTTTCAATTGTTGTCTGTTCAATTTTGATGAAGAAAACAAACAATCTTTGGATTGTCGCTTTGGTTATGTTTGTCTTGGTTTTGGCTTTGACAATCATTTGCACAATCATCGACATGATAAGAAGATACAAAATGGTTGACAGTCCCACAGAGCAAATTTTGAATGCCACTGAAAAAATTGCTTCTGGAAACTTTGATGTCAAACTCAGACCAAATCACACTTATGACAAATTTGACCAATATGACGTCATAATACAAAACATCAACCTGATGGCAGAAGAACTCAGAAAAAACGAGGTCCTGAAAGCAGATTTCATATCCAACGTTTCTCATGAAATCAAAACCCCTCTCTCAATCATTCAAAACTACGCCACTGCATTGCAAAATAAAAATCTTGACGATGCAACAAGAGAAAAATATTCTCAAATTCTTGTTTCAACAAGCAAAAAATTAAGCAACCTAATTTCAAACATTCTCAAACTTAACAAATTGGAAAATAATGGAATTATAGACCAAGAAGAGGTTGATTTGGGAGAGTTGCTTAGAGAATGCATCTTGTCTTTTGAGAGTCTGTTTGAAAGGAAAAAACTTGAATTGAAATGTGACATAAATGACATAAAAATTGTCACATCAGCAAGTTATCTGGAGATTGTCTTCAACAACTTGATCTCCAATGCAATCAAATTCACAGAGCCCGGCGGAACAATCACAATCTCTTTGAAGCAAAACGCTGACCATGTGACTGTCAAGGTTGGAGACACCGGTTGTGGAATTGATTCAGAGACAGGAAAACACATCTTTGACAAATTCTTCCAGGGTGACACTTCTCATTCTTCTGAAGGAAATGGACTTGGTCTTGCACTTGTTAAGAAAGTTATTGAAAATTTGGGCGGAGAAATTTATGTTGAAAGTGAAGTTGGCAAAGGTAGCACATTCACAATAAATTTAAGACAATAAAGTTGACGTGACAATAAAGGAGAAAATCAATGAGCAAAAAATTTAATTATTCTTATTCTTCTCCCACTCAAGATGAGAGAAAGGAAATTGAAAACATAAGAGAACAATATCTTGGAAAAAGTGAACGAAGTTTGAAGTTGGAACAATTGAAAAAACTCGATGCGAAAGTGAAAAACATTCCAACAATCATCTCGATTGTCATTGGTGTGGTTGGGGTGCTCATTTTTGGACTTGGTTTGACAATGGTTCTTAAATGGTCCATTTTGGCTTGGGGAATTGTTGTAATGTTGGTGGGCATGGTTCCTTTGGCATTGGCGTATCCTGTTTTCACAAAAACTTCAAACAGTCTCAAGGAAAAATATGGCAAACATATTATTGACTTAAGCAACGAATTACTGAACGAAAATGAGAGCGATAAGTCCACCAAATAATTATCCATTTGTTTTGTAAATTATCGGGTTTTGAAACTATTTATCTTTTTAGAAAATGTAAGAACAAACTTGTTTTTACATTTTTTTTACATTTAAAAAATATTTTAGCAAAAACTTTTTGATATATTCTTGTTATATCACATAGGAGAAAATTATGTTTTATGCAATAGTAGTCATTTTCACTTTGTTTTTCACAACAAGCCTGTCACTTTGGGTTGGTCTGACAATCAATTCCGTTTCATTTGCCTATGCTTTGCTTGCACCATTTGCTGTCAATGCATATGTCTTGGTCTTGCTTGGGTTGTTGGCAATTTTGTTGAGATTTTTCCCAAAAGGTCTGTGGAACTATCGTTCAACAATCTTCAAAGTCAATCAATCACAAATCAAATTCTTAAGGTCAATAAAGATACAAAAATGGAAAGATAAAATTCCAGAAATGGGTTGGACAGGTGGCTTTGAAAAGAAAAACATCAAATCTGTTGAAGTCAAATATCTCAACAAATTTTTGCAAGAAACCTGTCTGGCGGAAATTTTGCATCTTTTGGCTGGAATTCTGGGATTCACTGTTTTGTTTATCTTTCCTGTCAGAGATTTATATTTCTCCTTGCCAATAGCAATCGTAAACTTAATATTACATATATTGCCTTGTCTTATCCAAAGATACACAAGATTCAGAATGGTTCCAATTTATGAACATCTATCAAAAAAGCAAATTCAAACCGTTTAACAAAATTTTAACAAAACAATTACAGCACTCTAACCAAACTTTGATTAAACAAAAACAACCAATTCGTATAATGGTTGTGTAAATAAAAGGAGGTGAAAAAATGGAAGATAAAGAAATCTACATCGCACAAAAAATGCTCAATGATTACAGCGAAAAGCAAACCACAAAAGTTGATGAACTTAAAAATCTTGACAAGAAGGTCAAAACTCCTGCAAATGTTGTTGCCTACATTCTTGGAACAATTTTCGCTTTAATTCTTGGCACCGGAATGTGTTTGGCTCTGGGAGTTATCGGCGGAACAACAACTTGGCTTATTGTTGGAATTGTTGTAGGCATTGTTGGCATAATTCTTTGTGCTTCAAACTACTCAATTTACAAAGCAATTCTTAGTTCAAGAAAGAAAAAATATTCCGAAGAAATTATTTCTCTTTCAAACGAAATCTTAAACAAATAAGGAGATAAATATGAAAATAGAAAATCCAAAAGTAACTCTTGCTGATGAAGCAAGAAGTGGTGTAAAAGAAGAAGTTAGAAGCGGTTTCTTGGATTGGTTAACATCTTTTTCGGTGCAAGGCGATGATGGAGAAACTTACACTTGTGGTGGTTCAATCCTTTCCCTTGCTGTTGAAAAATTGGACTTGGTTTCAATCGGACTTTCCAAAGGAACTGGAAAAGCACAACAACTTCCAAATTCCATCTATAAAGTGGGCAGATATCCTGGCTCAGAATTCGACGTCATTCTAAGACAACCTAAGGGCACATTAAACATCGAAAAACTGTCTGACAAAGTTGTAGTAACATGTGGAAAAGAGTTCAAAGTTGAATGCTTTGAAAACAACACTTGGCATCTTTTGATTGATTTGCCATCGGAAGATTACTCCGCAGAATTTTGGCACAGACCACAAGGTTTCCCTCTTTGGTATGGCAGAGAAAAACCATCATATCTCACTCAACATTCCATCACTTATGGCTATAACTGGGCCGGAAATGTTGATGGCTGGCTGAAACATAAAGGCAAAAAAGTCAATGTCAAAGGAATGGGAATTCGTGAAAGATATGTTGCAGTGGACTCTTCTGCCGCCGAACTTGGTGGTTGGGAAGATTGGGGCTGGGTTGCTTTCGACGAAATCCACTCTTCATTGTATGATATGCGCTTGGGAATGAAAGATTTGTCAGTCTATGATTTGGAAAGAAAGAAACATTATCCAGAAGGAAAAATGACAATCACTCATGAAGATTGGGCATTTTTGAGAGAACTTGATGGTTTCATTCCAACAAAATATAACATCAAAATTGAGCTTGAAGATGGGGTCTATGAAATCAATGCTCATGTTGGAAATGCAACAACTTGGGGCGCAACTTTCAAAGTTCCAGACAATCCTGTTGCAACAGTGACATTCGATAAAGTTGAAGGAACTTTCACATTCAAAGATGGAACAGTTAAGACTTTGCACAATGGACGAGGAGTAATTTCAATAAGACAATGGCATGCTTATCCAAACATTTTGCCAAGAGAACTTTACACAGACGAAGTTCTCGAAGGCGAAAAATTTGATACATTATAAAATTTAAAAGGAGAAAAAATCATGGCAGAAAAGAAGGAAAACTTTTTCAAAAAAGCGTTCAGAGAAATGGGAGAAGATGCAAAAGCACAACATCAAGTTGACAAAGCAAACTTCCAAGCAGTAAAAGCGGAAAGCAAAGCATTCTTTGAGGAGAACAGAGGCACAAACACACTTAAACGTGCAAAAGCACAAGCAAAAGAAAGTTGGGACAATGCAAAAGCATCACCTGAAGAAAAACGTGCAAAAAGACAACAAGAACGCGACGCAGAAATTGAAGAAGCCAACAAAAGAATTGAAGAAGCCAACGAGCGCTATAGAAAAGCAAAAGTTTCAAAGAAATAAGATCAACAATCATCACAAATTATCATAAATAAACATCTAAAACCAATTAAAAAAAGCACAAGTTTATTTGTGCTTTTTATTTTTTTCAAGACCAAGATATTGTTCATCATTCACTTCTTCAAGCCATTCATTGCTCTGTCCTTTTGCCGGAACTTCAATGGCAACATGACTGAACCATTTGTCTTTTTTTGCTCCGTGCCAATGTTTGATTTCAGGAGCAATATAAACAACATCTCCAGGTTTGAGAGCCTGTGCTGGTTTGTTCCATTCTTGATACCAACCTTCTCCATCGGTGCAAAGCAAAATTTGTCCACCTTTGTGATGTATGTGCCAATTGTTTCGACAGCCAGGTTCAAAGGTTACATTTGCAACAGAAACACCATCTTTGTTCAGTGGTTTCAAATAACTGTTTCCTTTGAAATATTGTGCATAGGCACTGTTGAAATCACCCTTTCCAAACATAGGTTCAAAATCTGCATCGTCTTCTGCATACACTTCTCTCACCATTGGGAAAACGGCCCATGCATTTGGCCAACCAGCATAAAAAGCAACGTGGGTGATGATTTCAACCATTTCTTCTTTTGTTATGCCGTTTGCCTTTCCGTTCATAATGTGGGACTTCAAAGAATTGTCAAAAATCCCTTTTGACATCAAAGCGGTGATTGTAATCATGCTTCTGTTTTTCAAGGAAAGTTTGTTTTCTCTTGCCCAAACTTCACCAAAGAGAACATCGTCATTAAGTTCTGCAAATTTAGGAGCCAAGTCTCCAAGATTTTTTCTGCCTGCAGTTTGTTTTTTCATAACCAAAATCTCCTTTTTTATTTTATCCATTTGATGTTATTATAAAACTTAGACCAAACTCCAAGTCAAATGATTTTTGTGAAAATTTTTCTATATTTTGCGTTTGTTCTTGAAAAGTGATATACTAATAAAGTAAGGAGGAAAACATAAAAAAGATATATACTTTTCTTTTATCATTTTTTATCATGGCAATAGGTGCAACTTTGTTTGCCTGTGGCAATGATCCGACACCAAAAAGTTACAGCATCACGACAGAAGAAAATGAACTTGTTGACATAAGAACTGATTATCAAATTGCGCAAGAGGGCACACTTATCACAGTCACTGTCGAGCCAAACAAACCAGAAGTTTATGTTGTCAATGTTTATGCAAATGAAGAACTTTGCACAAAAACTGGAGAAAATACCTACACTTTCACATTGGTCACTGACACTGTTGTCAGTGCAGAAACTGAAACAAGATATCAAGAAATTTCGCAAAGCGAATATGCGTCTGCAAGTGTTCTCAACCCAACACAAATCATCAAAACATCTGAAAGTTATCTTCAAGGTTGGAGACCATATTTGACTTATGAATTTGACGAATCTATCCTTAAGGGAGGAAATAATCTTAAGACTCTCACTTCTTCAAATCAAGATGTAATCAAAGACGAATCTCTCACGGCAGAGTTCTTCAACAGCCAACAAAGAGACAACGGATATGTTGATGGTCTTAACATCTATATCAACACAGAAGAGATAAATTATGGAGAAACATACATTGTTATTGAATTTAAAGAAGACCAAGTTTCATCTTCTCCAACCTGCAGACTCGTCAAAAAAATTGAAGTTGTAAGTGAAGATGATTATGACTACACTGCAAACATTTTCTCAGAAACCGTAAACCTTGATTTTTCCAGTGTTCAAACCACAATCAACAATTTTGACTATGTAGGAATCATGCTTTCAGATGATGACAGTGCAAGAGTGTATGGCATTGATTACAACAAACTTGGAATATCAATTGAAGAAGGAATAAATGTTTATGAGACCCAATGGACCACTTCCGGCGTGATTTACTTTATTGCTAGAGATGATATGCCAGAAGAAATCTCTATCTATTTGGGCTATCTTACAAATCATCACTATGGTCTTGATGTTTTTGGGATATTGGGTGATGACATCAACGATTTTAACAGCAGAATCTATCTGTCAATAAATGAACGCCTTGAGAACAATAACGGATCTATGTATAGTGAAGAAGTTTTAACCTTTGAAAAAGATAACAGCAGCATAAGCCTTAAAGTTGTCGCAAGATAAGAGTGAGATAAATATAAAAGATGGACTTTCTAAATCCATCTTTTTTATCTTAATAATTTTATCACTTTTCATATCCAATGAATTATTTTTTCTTGTTGCTTTTAACGGCTTTTGTTTTTGGAGATGCAACCGTTTTTGTTTCAACAACAGTTTTCGTTTCGTTTGCTTTTGTCAAAACACTTTTGTCTGATCCAAACTTCTTTTTGTTTGCATTGATTGTTTTGACAATGTTGTTTATCACTCTGTCTTTGTTAAGCCACCAATCACGACTCCAAACTCTCATAATGCTCCAACCACGAGACTCAAGGAATTTGTTGTGATATACATCTCTTTCCAAAATTGAATCACTGCTCTTGTAGGCGGCATAATCACATTCAATTCCAAGCAAATATCTGTCCAACTTTTTGTCGTAAACAGCAAGCGAAAGTTTGTAGTTTGTGTTGCCAAGATTTGTTTCAACATCATAGCCAAGTTTGACAAGTTCTTCTTTGATGTCTTCTTCAAGTTGGTTCACCACAGTCTCTTCTGTCGACTGTGGAAGGGCAGGTTTGAAACTTTCAAGAATGAACTGTGCTTCTTTGTTTTTCTTATTTGAAACCGCTCTTACATACTTCAAATAGCTCTTGAAAATCTTTGGTCCGGCATTTTTCGAACCCTCAACCATAAGTTCTTCTGGTTCAATGCTGGTTATGACATAGATTTTCTCTTTTGCTCTTGTGATGGCAACATTCAAACGATTTTCTCCACCTTCAACGGAAAGAGGTCCAAAGTGTGCCACAACTTTTCCATATTCATTTCTTGCATAGCCGATGCTGAAAATGATTATGTCTCTTTCATCACCTTGAACATTTTCAAGGTTTTTGATGAAGATTGAAGTGTCTTCGTTGTTCTCTTTTCTGTTTTGTTCTCTTATGTATGCATCACGGAAAGCAGAATCTTTTTGACATTCTGCATCAATGGCATCTTCAATGGCATTTTCTTGTTCTGTGTTGAAAGTGATGATTCCAATTGATGACTTGTTTCTCTTGTTCTTAATCAATTTCTTAAGCAAGGACACAACTGCATTTGCCTCTTCCTGATTTCTTCTTCCAAGCCATTTTCCATTGACTTTGATTCTTTCAATTGGTTTGTTTCCAATGTTCTTTGAAATGTTTGGAGCAATTTGCAACTTCCCATCGTAGAAGGCATAGTTTGAAAAATCAATCAATTCTTCATTCTTGCTTCTGTAGTGGTATGTCAAGTTTGTGCTGTTGAATCTTGAAGTGGCAAGGTCAAGCAAACTTTCAACTTCAAGTGCTGCTTGTGTGGCAAGGTCAAGTTCGTCATCGCTGTCATTTCCCATATATCTCTTAACAAAAGTTGCTGTTGGACGAAGCTGTTTGGAGTCACCGGCAACGACAATATATTTTCCTCTGTAGATTGTTGGCAAAGTATTCTCAATGAACACCTGACTTGCTTCATCAAACAAGATTATGTCAAACATCTCTTTTTTCAATGGGAAAATTGTTGAAACACTTTCAGGCGACAAAAGCCAACATGGGAAAAGTTTGAGCAAGAAGTCACTATATAAATCCATCATTTTTCTGATTGGAAGAAGTCCTTGTTGTTTTGTTATCTGATAGAGATAGTTCTTGCTTTCTGGGCTGTTGTTAAAGTGTTCAATGTATTCATCTTTGAATTTCTCCAGACAAATATTGTTTGAAATTTCTTTTTCATCGCGTTTGAGTGACAAAATTCTGTTTCTGATATTTTCAAAGTCGATAATTTTTGAAAGTTTATCTTTGTTTTGTTCTTCATATTTGATAGCCTCATGATAAACCCTGATTTGAAGAATTTTGTCCACAACTTCTCTATATTGTTTTGCACTCTTGGAGTTTTCATAAGCAAAATTCAAAATGATTCTTTCGTCTTCGGTCAGGCCTTGCAAAGAAACGTTGATGTCTCTGATTTCAAGATAATCTCCAAGTGCATTAAGCAAAAGTTTCAAGAAAATTGAGTTTCCATTGATGACATTGTCCACGGTCATCAAATAACCCTTTCGGTCAAGAACTTTGTTCAGGAGTGAATAGTTGTCTATGTAGTTGTTGATTTCTTTCATTGTCGTTTCAAAACTTTCAGAAATCTCCGCTTCCTTTTTGTTTACTTTGCTCTTGACAAATGGGTATGCTGGGAAGAAAACCTTTGACCACTTCAAACCTTCGTAAAGTCTCTTATTTTCAACAGATGAAATCATTTTGATGAGTGGCTTCATTTCGCTGACATCTTCAACGTCGTTTTCTGTCATATAAATCAAAAGTTGGCGAGCGTGTTTATGTTTTGCCGTGTCAAAAGGCACAATGTTTTTCTGAATAATCTCTTTCAAAAATGTCTTCATTTGGTTGATGACATGAATTTCCACATTTGGTTTGATATGGTCAACCAAAGGATTGTTCTTTTTGAGTTCGATGTATCTGTAATACAAATTTGCCTTGTTCTTTTCTTTGATGACTCTCAATGTTGATGACAATCTCTTATAGTTCATTGACATCAACTCTTTGTTCTTCAGCATCAATTTGTAAAGTTCATAGTCCGAACTTTTCTTTCCGATTTTTGCAGAGTTTGTGTACATCTCTTGCAAAGAAAGACCAAATGGTGTTTTTGAGAAAAGGGTGTCTGAGATGATTTCAAGTTCTCTGACTTCTTTGTTTAAATTCTCTTCAACTTCATCATAAGCATCTTTGGAAATCTCAGACTTGCTTCCACTCAAGACTGCTTGATGCATTTGGTTGCATCTTTCATAAAAAGCAATCTTGTTTTTTTCTGCGTCTGTTATGAACATACATTTTGAATTCAAATTTTTGAGACGATTGAAAACGACATCAAGGGCGGCTTTCTTTTGAGAAACAACCAAAACCTTTTTATCTTTGCAAAGAGCATCAGAAATGATGTTGACAATGGTTTGTGACTTCCCTGTTCCAGGAGGCCCATAGATGACCATGTTTCCATATTCATTCAACTTTTGAATTGCGCTCTCTTGGGCATAGTCAAGGTCGTTGATGGTGTAGATTCTTTCATCAAACTTTTTGTTCTTTTTGACATTTTTACCTTGCAAGAGTTGTTCAATGGCAAGAGAAGACAAATGTCTTTTTTCCAAAACTGAATAATCATTATAGATGGAGTTTGCAAGTGGAAAACGTCCAATAACACAGGAGTTTACAACTTTCAAATCTCCAAATCTGGTGTCTCCATCACTGACATCTCCAAATTTGATGAGTCCTTCATCAAACTTTTTGTCAACTTCAAACTTGAAGCCATAGGCGGCAAGATAGTCCAGCACATCTCTGACATTGCGAAGTTTGTAATCCATGAGATTGTCAAATTCCATCATCATGCCATCATAGTTCAATCTATGTTCTTTTGCGTAGGCAAGGAGCAAAACTTTGTTGAATTGAACAAACTCATCTGCTTTTGCTTCAATTGAAACCGTCGTGTCACTTTCGATATTGATGACAACAGGGAACAACACCAAAGGGGCTTTGATGGTTATATCCTTATTCAACTGCCCTGTGACAAAAGGATATCCAACAAAAAGTTCGTATCTTCCAGTTTCTTTTGAAAATTCTTCAATCTCCCTTTTCAATGTTTTCAAAGAAGAAACTTGAGCAGAAACAATTTTCTTCCCTTCTTCTCTCTTCAATCTCTCTCGTCTGAGATTTTCATTTCTCTTCTCTTCGGTTGACATATTGGACATGTCTTTAAAAGACAATTTGATTTTTCCTTCAAGTCCAAATGTTTCATACAGTTTTTCTTTGTTCTCTTTTCTAATCAATGCATAACTGCTTCTTTTTCCTTTCCAAAGAAATGTGAAAAATTCTTGGAACTCGTCTTTGTCTTTTCCAATGATTTCGCCAATGTCATAAGAATATTTTTTGCTTATATTTCTTGAATATAAACTTCTGTTCTTTCCACTTATTTCAATCAGTCTTTCTTTGTAATACTTATATATCGATGCCATTTTCTTTTCCTCTTATGTTTATTATTGTATCAAATATGTCAATGTTTTTCAAGTTTATTAAAAAATTTGCACATAAACAAAAAATTAAATTTTTCTTTTAAAATAATTAGGAAATAAAATTATTTATGTTATAATTGTTTTAGTATTAAATTGTAAAATTTTCACAAACAATTTAACAATAAGGAGGATATGAATGAACAAAAAATATGAACCACTGTTCACACCTTGGAAAATAGGAAATTGTGAAATCAAAAACAGAATTGTTCTTTGCCCTATGGGCGGAACATCTTTGTTTGGTTGGATGGAACCACATCATTTCGACAAAGACGCAGCAGACTTCTTCATGGATTTGGCAAAGCATGATGTCGGACTCATCATTCCTGGAATTGCACCACTCAGAAACATGATCGGAAACCGCTGGCTTTACAAAGCAAAGGGCGCATTCAAAAAGTTGAAACCATACATGGAAGAATTGCACAAAACTGGAGCAAAACTTTTTGTTCAGTTGACCGCAGGTTTTGGACGTTCTTTCTCTGTTCCAAACTCTCTTGCTCCAATCATCAAAAACAAGGCACTCAGAAAAATGATCAGACCAATCATCGACTTGGAACGTTTGTGTGCTTCTCCAAGCGAACTTCCTTCTCGTTGGGTGGAAGGTTACACTTGCCGTCAATTTACTGTCAAAGAAATCAAGAAGATGGTGGAAGCTTTTGCAAAAACTGCAAAACTTTGCAAAGAAGCAGGTGTTGATGGTGTTGAAATCCATGCTGTTCATGAAGGGTATTTGCTTGACCAGTTCACTCTTCCATACACAAATCAAAGGACTGATGAATATGGTGGAAGTTTTGAAAACAGATATCGTTTTGCTGTTGAAGTTGTCAAAGCCATCAAGGCAGAATGTGGACAGGACTATCCTGTTTCTTTGAGATATTCTGTTGTAAGCAAAACAAAAGGTTTCTGTGAAGGTGCTGTGCCTGGAGAAAAATACACCGAAGTTGGACGTGACATGGAAGAAAGCGAAAAGGCAGCAAAATATTTGCAAGATGCAGGTTATGACATGCTCAACGCCGACAACGGAACATATGATGCTTGGTATTGGGCTCATCCACCAGAATATATGCCACAAAACTGCAACCTTGAAGACGTTGCTCACATAAGAAAATTTGTTGATATTCCTGTTGTTTGTGCAGGAAGAATGGAACCAGATGTTGCTGCAAAAGCCATCAAAAATGGTGACATTGATGCAATGGGTGTTGCTCGTCAATTCTTGACAGACAGCCACTGGGTGACAAAACTCAAAGAAGACAGATTGGAAGACATCATGCCATGTATTTGTTGTCATAATGGTTGTTTCCCTATGGCACATTACAAAGGTGTTGCTTGTGATGCTTCAATGGAAGACTCTTCTCATATGGCAAGATGTGCTTTGAATCCTATGACAATGGACGGCGGAAAATATGACCTCAAACCAGCAAAGAAATCAAAGAAGATTGCCATCATCGGTGGTGGAATTGGTGGAATGGAAGTTGCAAGAGTTGCCACAATCAGAGGACACAAAGCAACAATCTATGAAAAAACAAATCAACTTGGCGGTGTGTTCATTCCTGCTGCTGCACCATCTTTCAAAGAAAAAGACAAGCAATTGATTGCTTGGTATCGTCGTCAGATGGAAAAGATGAACATTGAAATCAAATTCAACACAGAAATCACAGACATTTCAAAACTTGATGCAGATGAAATTGTCATTGCAACAGGTTCAAAAGCAAGAAAGTTGAAAATGCCAGGAAGTGAAAGATGTATTGATGCGATTGACTATTTGAACGACAATTCAAAAGCAAAAGAAAATGTTGTCATCATCGGTGGCGGTTTGACAGGTTGTGAAATTGCTTATGATTTGTTCCTGCAAGGCAAAAAACCAGTCATCGTTGAAGCAAAAAATGACCTTATGGCTGTCACAGGATTGTGCCTTGCAAACTCTTCATATTTGAGAGATTATTTCAAGACAAAGAAAGTCCCTGTTTATCTTGAAAGTCAAGTTTCTGAAATTACACCAACAAGCGTTGTCATCACAGACAAAAATGGCGAAAAACATGAAGTAAAAGCCGACACAGTCATAACCGCAATAGGCTATAATCCAGCTCCAATTGCCAAAGAAGGAAAGCATGTTCACATCGTTGGAGATGCTTTGAGAGTTGGAAATTTGAGAACTGTAATTTGGCGTGCTTGGGACATCGCTGGAAAATTATAAAACCAAACAATAAACAAAAACATCTCGCTTTGAGATGTTTTTTTCATCTTGATTTTTTTGAAATTTCTGATATACTAATATAAGGAGTAAAAAAATGAAATATTTAGTTGGCGGAGAAGAAATCAATTTTGACATTGCAGAAAAAATCACTAATTACATAATCAATTTGCCAAAGACTGAAAGAGAATGTTATGGATATGGTGAAAATTCAAAAGGCGAGGTTTTTGTTATGTACAACAACAAATACTCTGTTCACGCCATAACTTTTCATTTAAAAAAATCCATTCAAAATGGGCATGTATGTTATGAATTGGAAGGAAAACCTATTGGTTTTGCAAATATTGAACTTGCAAAGAGAAGTAAAAATCTACACTTGAAATTCATCAAAGTTCTGCCTGAGTTTCAGTCTATGGGAATTGGACGAGAACTCCTTTCATATATTGAAAGTTATGCAAAATCAAAGGGGTGCAAAACACAGACTTTGGACTGTCTGAGCACATACACCGATGGTCATAATGTTTTGGAATTTAGAAACGAAAAAAGAGATATTGCCATCTTAAAACAAATGAAAATTGGCGGAGCAAAAGTCATTGACAAAAATTTGAAATTTTATTTAAGCGCAGACTACAAAAGACAAAGAAACCGCAAACCACAAAATGACTATCTGACACCAATGATAAAAACAGCAATAAGCCTTCGACCAACAAAAATAAAATCCCTCTTTGCTTATGTACATATAAGATTTGTTAGACTTCCAGTTGAATCATACAAAATCACACCTCAAACACAAGCATATATCAAAGAAAAATTAAACAAGCCAAAGAAAGAACGTTTCTTTGACGTTCCTGCAAAACAGATATAAAAAAAGAACATTTCTTTAAAAAATGTTCTTTCAGTTAAGATACAACCAAACTGTCTTTGTATAAGCCTAAATTATAATATTCTGCTACCAAACGAATAAGTTCTCCTGCTGTAGGTTTATCGTCAATCGTGTAGAGTTGAGTTTTAAACATTTTATTGAGTTCAGCAAAACTTTTGTTTATGTAGGTGTTTTCAATGGCATGTCTGATACTTCTTTCAACGCAATTTTCCTTACTTGCGTCAAATCTTTTGCCAACTTCAATATAGAGTCCTTTGCACAAGTTATGAATTAATTTTGGATTTTGAACTACCATTTCTATTGCCAAACATAGATAACTGAAACCAATCAAATCACATCTGATACCAATGCGGATAAGTGTGAGTTTAATTATTCTTCTCATATTCAACAATTCTTTTTCGTCCACAGGCTTTTCCTCCTTTTAAAACCGCCCTAGAACAATGAAAAACTCTTTACAACTCTGTTGCAATTTTCAAAATAAACAAGATAAACAAATTTATTTCAAACAAAAAGTTTTAACGTTTTGTAACATAAGGCAAGTCAAATTTTCATGCTCTTTAATCAAAGGAATCTATAAAGGTTATTTGAAAGAACACTATGTTATTATATCATATAAATAGAAAAATTGAAAGCAAAATTCAAAATTTTACAATTTAATTTTTAACTATTATTTTCTAATTCTGTCGAATAATTTCCAAAGATTACCAAAGATTTAAATCGCCCTAAAATACGAACAAAAAAATCAAATATAGATATTTTTTTATTTCTTCTATATTTGATTTTTTTCATAATTTTCAGCAATATATTTTTGTGTTCCCAAATTATTAATATTTTGAAGTTCTTCAGCAAATTTTTCTTTTGAAACTCTCTTCATTTCTTCACACAAAAACAAACTGTTCACAAGCTCAGGTCTGTTTTTGACTGCATTAATTCCAAGATTGCAAAACAAGTTTTCGTCTCTCAATTCGCTCGATTCATATGTTTTCAAAACCTCTGCACAAAAATGTTTGTAGTAAAATTTTTTGTCAAAAATTTGCTTTGCGGAAGTGTCATAAACAAAATCTCCTCGCTCCACCCAAGAATGTTCAAACTCATCATAATAACAATCTTGGACGCTTCTGTCCAACCTATGCAACACTCCAAGTTTCAACTCACTGTTTGGAAATGATCTTGCAAGAAGAAGTGCATAAAAATAACAATTCCCTCTTGTTGCATTTGTCCTGATAAATTCTCCTGTTTCAACACTTCCAACATGTCTGCGAAGAAGGGAATAGAATCTGTCATCAAAATGAATGGCGTTTTTTGTTCTTATTGCTTTTCTTGAGATTTTTGAAAATATCAATGTTTCTTCTATTGTGCTTCTAACCAATTTCTTCATGCCAGTATGATAGCATACATTTTTTCTCTTTTCAATATGCAAAAATAAAAAAAAGTGGATTTTGTTCCACTTTTAATCTAATAATGTGACAGTTCCATCTTCGGATATTGAAATCTTGTCTCCAGTTTTTATTGAGTTCAAAATTTCTTTTCCAAGTTTGTCAATGGCAATAATTTTTGAGTTTTCCCAATTCTTTGCCAAAATCACACCACTTGCTGCCAATGAGTCAATTTCTTCACTGAACAAAAGGGCGGCAGGGTTGATTCCCATTTGACAAATTGTTTGAATGACAAGTCCACCTGTTGTTGAACCAATGGTTTGTGGTAAAATCAATGCAATTCCTGTCAAATTTTTTCCATAAACATCAGGATTGTTTTGGTCTGAGCCAATAACTTTTTTTGCGTTCTTTAATGCTGATTTTTGAAAAGTTGCCAATGTATTGACACCTTGATGAGAAACAACCGCTTCCCCTTCGTATGTTCCTTTGCAAATAACTCTTCCTTTAAAAACTTTCTTTGCCATATTATTTCACCCCACAAATAATTTTCACAATGTCATCATCTTTATAATATCTCGACTTTGAATAGGTCCTAAGTTTGTTGCTGTTTGTTATGATTGGTTTTCCTCCGGCAATAGGGTTGTTGGTGTACATCAATGGACAAATTGAAGAGAACTTAATTCCATAAGACTTGAGTTTTTTGTATTCTTCTGTTTCTGAAAATTTCTTCAAAACCGCAGGAGCAGTTGTCATGATGGTTCTAAGTTGAACTTTTTTCTTTCCACTGAGTTTCAGGTTTTCTTCAATTTTGTTTGTCCAACTGATCAGTTGCTCATAGGTCAAATGTGGACACCCAATGAAACACAAGGTAGGTTTTGCTTCTGGATTTTTCCACATGACAGGATAATTCTTATAAACTCTTTCAAGTTCAGCATCATCGATTACATATTTTTTAGGTTTTTCATTGACAATTTTCTTTCCAAATTTCTTTGCTTCAGGTGTCAAGTTTTCAATGTGATAAAGCCCAACAGCACCATTTGATGCAGTTGCTGCACCAAAGTCCTTCAAATATGAAATGACATCATCAGTAAGTTCTGTTCCCAAAAACTTGTCAAGACCAACAACATATGGAACATCTTCCATGACTTTCATTCCAATTGCACTTCCCAAAATTTGAGCTTCTGGCAATTTTGTTGTTTTGACTTCAATAATCCAATTTGCTTTTCTTCCTTCATCAGTGAGAAGTCCAAACTTTGGAACTTTTCCCAAAATCGCTCCAAAAATGTCAAGCATTCCACTGTTACGATTGCATCTTGCGCCAAGCACAGAGTTTGCAAAAACAACTGCACTGCTTTCTGCCCAGGACAAAACATCTCCATATTTTGGTGTGTTTCCAACTTCTTTCAAATAGCATGTGCAAGTGAATGAATCTTTGTTTCTTAATCCAATTTTAGAAAGTTGTTCTTCATAATGTTTTTGTTGAGAATACATAATCTTGCTGAAAATCAATTTGTCCAAAAGTCCACACTTCACATTTTTGTAGTCAATTGGTCTTGGGTCAACAGTGAAAGGATATTCAGTTTTAAGTCCCGCATCAATAATCTCATCCATAATTCGATAAACTGGTTTCAAAAGACCAATACCAAACGAAGTGACAAGATGTCCATCAGTGGTCACTGGGACAAATTCTTCAGCACCAAACAAATCTCCAAATTCCACTAATGTTTGCATGATTTTGGCTTTGGTTTGTCCTTCTTTTCCTTCCAAAATTGCCTTTTCTTCGGCTGTTAACTTCATTCCATTTCCCTCCTTATATTGTTATAACAATTATAATACTTATCAAATTTATTACAAAACAAATCGACAAATTTTTCAAATGCGTTTTGAAATGATTTTTTGTTATGTTATACTTCTTATATCAATAAAGGGGGATATTTTTTATGAATCCAACATTAAAGAAAACATTAAAAATCATTTGTTTTACTTTGCTTTCATTGGTTGGACTTATTTTGTTGATTTTGGTCGGATATGTCATCTATCTGAGTGCAACTTATTACCGCATTGATGACAACCAAGTTCTAGATGTCACCAACAATCAAACCGCACAAATTTCTTTGAATGAGGATTACTCAATCACAACATACAACATAGGTTTTGGAGCATATTCTCAAGATTTTGATTTCTTCATGGACACAGGAGAAATGCTTGATGGAACAAAAACAAGTGGAAGTGGAAGCAGAGCAAAAGACAAACAAACAGTTCTTGACAACACAAATGGCGCTCTTCAAACAATTCTTCAGCAAGAAACAGATTTTGCTTTTTTCCAAGAAGTTGACACAAAGGCTGACAGAAGTTTTTTCGTAAATCAATATGAAATGCTTCAAGATGCCTTCACAGATTACTCTTCTGTTTTTGCCAGCAATTTTCACAGTGGATTTTTGTTTTATCCATTGACAAATCCTCATGGTGCCGTAAACGCAGGAATTGCAACATTTTCAAAATATGAAATTTCTGAAAGTGTGAGAAGATCTTTCCCTATTGACAACGGATTCTTCACAAAATTCTTTGATTTGGACAGATGTTTTCAAGTCAATCGTTTGAACATTCAAGGTTCTGACAAACAATTGGTGCTGATCAATTTGCACATGAGTGCTTATGACGAAGGTGGAAAAATTCGTGCACTTCAACTCGAAATGTTGAAAAATGTTTTAAGTGAAGAATATGCAAAAGGCAATTATGTCATCGCGGGTGGCGATTGGAATCACGACATTGCAAACAGCCTAAACACATTTGAAACACAACAAAAAGTTCCAGAATGGGTTGCACAAATAAACGAAGAGAACTTGCCAGATGGATTCTCCTTTGCAACAAGCACAAATGCTCCAACCTGTCGTTCAACAGACATGCCATATGAAAAAGGGGTAAACTATTCTGTTGTTATTGATGGTTTCATCGTTTCAGATAATGTCACTGTTTCAGTAGTAAACAACATAGACACAGATTTCATGTATTCAGATCACAATCCAGTCAAAATGACATTCTCTCTTTCTTAACAAAAAATAAAAATACAATCACAAACGATTGTATTTTTTTTATCTTCAATTATTTTTTATTGTGTGCTTTTTCATGCAAAATCAAAGTGTTTTCCATCAAGCACGCAACAGTCAAAGGTCCGACACCACCAGGAACAGGAGTGATGCAACAACACTTGTCTTTGACATCATCAAAATCAACATCTCCAACAAGTCCGTTTTCTGTTCTGTTTATTCCAACATCAATGACAAAAGCTCCGTCTTTTACATAGTCTTTTTTAATCATTTTTTCTTTTCCGACGGCAACAATCAAAACATCTGCCTGTTTACATTTTTCTTTCAGGTTTTTTGTGTGACTGTGACAATTTGTGACAGTTGCATTTTTGCTTTGAAGCAAAGTTGAAACACTTTTTCCAACGAGCAAACTTCTTCCAATGACAACAACATCTTTTCCGTCAAGATCATAGTTCTCACTTTCAAGAATTTTCATAATTCCCGTTGAAGTGCAGGGTGCAATGATTCCATCATCAGAATACATTTTCCCAAGATTTTCATAAGTTAAGCAATCAACATCTTTTTCTGGTGAAATTGTGTTTATGATTTCATCACGATTTCTGTCGAGTTCGGGTGGCAATGGCAACTGAACAAGAATTCCAGAAACTGATTGGTCTTTATTCAATTTTTTCAAAAAATCAATCAAAAATTCTTTTGTTGTTTCTGCTGGAAAATTGTAAATCAAAGATTTGAATCCACATGCCTCACAAGCCTTTTTCTTTGAATTTACATAAACTTGACTTGCCTTATCATCTCCAACAATAATGCAAACAAGACAAGGTACTTCTTTTCCACAATTAACATAATTTGAAACCACTCTTTCTTTGACATTTTCTTTGATATTTTTTGCCAGTTGTTTTCCATCTATAATCTTCATATTTCACCCTGATTCTATTTTATCATAAATATAAAAAATTTCCAACAAAGAAACTTTTTTTCCTTTATTTCATATATCCATAATTGAAAGGAGAAATTATGGCTAATGATATGTATTACATAGGGGCAAACGATGAGCATGGAATTCAACCTCCAACTCCTGGAAAAAGAACTCCTGTTGTCCCAGGTCTTGACAGACAAATATATGAAAACGAATTTAACAGAGCTGCAAAAAACAGATTTATCGAAGCGTGCTTAAGACAAGGTTTTTCGGTCTATGATGTCAAACCAGAACTTTACGATGTTTCGATAGATGAAAGAGTCAGACGTATCAACAGACAAAATCTAACCGCTTTGGTGACTTTTGCCTACAATGCTTACGGGGATAGTTTCAATTCTGCCTCTGGTCTTGAAGTGTTTTATTCTCCGTCAAACCCACAAGCGTCAGAAAGCCGAAGATTGGCCGAAGATATGTATGAAGAACTCATTCAAGGAACTTCTCAAAATGGAAGGGGTGTCAAAACTCTTGATGTAGGCGTTCTCTCAAGCGTCAACTGCGTTTCCTCTCTGATTGAAGCAGGTTTCATGACAAACTTGCGTGAAGCGCAATTGATGATAAATCCACTTTTTCAAACAGAAGTTGGAGAAGAGGCTTGTCATGGCGTTTGCAACTTTCTTGGCGTAGGTTATCTTCCAAGGAACAATCTTTCAAACTATCCTTTGCTTAGACGTGGCAGTGACAACAATTTTGTTTTCTTGTTGCAATTCATTTTAAATCAATATGGAAACAATTTGACAGTTGATGGAATCTTTGGTTCAAACACAGAAAGGGCAGTTAGAACTTTCCAACAAAACAATGGTCTTTCTGTTGATGGAATTGTTGGTCAAAACACTTGGAGAACACTTCTCAATCTTCCGCCTTATCCATTGCTCAGACGTGGCAACTCTGGAGCATATGTCACATTCTTGCAACAACTTCTTGAAAGTTATTTGATTCCTGTTGGCACGATTGATGGAATTTTTGGAAGTAGAACGGAAAATGCTGTCAGACAATTTCAACAAGACAACAATCTCACAGTTGATGGTTTGGTGGGAAACAACACCTGGAACGCACTTGTAAATAACTTATAAAATATAATAAAAAAGACGGAAGTTTCCCGTCTTTTTATCTGTCAGTTTTCTTATTTATCTTTTCTTCTGTAGTCAACTTCAATCACATCTTTTTCTTTTTGTTTTTTACTTTCCGCTTCCAACCATTTTCTGACAATCCATGTTGTAAGTGGAGTAAGAAGCATTGTGACAAGTTGTCCGATAATCAAATATATCGCAAACAAACTTGTGTACATGAATGTGAAGATACCAATAATCACTGGCATGATGAAATACATAAGTTTTGAACCACCAGCACTTGAGTTTGCTGCAGCTCCAATTCCACCTGGATTTTGAGGAGAAACTGGATTCTTTTTGTTTTTCATAAGTTTGTTTGAAAGCCAAAGTGAAAGAAATGATGTAACAACTGCAATAATTGTCAAGATGTAATAACCATTAACTCCAAGGGCCTTAGTGTCAATTCCTGCAACAACATAATCAAAAATTTGTCCTTCATAGTCATTTGCTTCTTCAGTTGCTTTTTCTTCGTCAGTGTAATATTTTGACAAATAATTTGTTATTTCATTTTTTGTGAAAAGTGGACTTGTTGGAGATTCTGCTTTATAGATGTTTTTAATCCACAAAAATCCTTCTTGTGTGTTAACATAATAATCTTCAACAGTCTGTTCTGCAAGTGTTTTGAAGAGTTCATTAAATCCAGTGTCAACATACTCAATTTCTGGGGGAGTAGGTGTTTCTTCTCCGCCTTCATCAGCAAATGCTGTGGTTTCAGATGGAGTTTCTGGATCTGTTGGGGTCTCTTCTTGAGGAGCGTTCACATATTTTTGAAGCAACTCAAAGATGTCTTGATTTGTCCATGTATTAACATAACTAAATTCTCTAACTTGTATTCCAATATCTGCTTGACTTATTGTTATCTTAAGACTGTTGTTTTCAAAATCTATTTCTGCATCAAGTTGATAGTCTTGTCCAGCTAAATCATTGAGCTCACTTTTCAAACCTTCTTCTTCGTTCAAAACTATAACATTTGCATAAAGATTTTTCATGTTTTCATATTGATTTACGATATTATAATTTGAAACAGCTTGAAGTGAATTCCATAATGTTAAGAAAACAGTAAATTGCAAAATCATTGTCAAGAGCATTGGAAGACAACTGCTCATCATTGAGAATTGATATTTTTTGTAGATTTCATTTGTCTTTTGTTGAAGAAGTCTTTGATCATGACCATATCGTTTTTGAATCGCTTCAAGTTCTGGTCTCATTTTTGCATTTATGTCCATGTTTTTCATATTGACTTTTTTATTGATTATGTCAACAAGAGAAAACAAAATTCTGACAATAAGAGCGAGCAAAATAACCGCCATTATATATGTGCCCGTAGCACTTTTGAAGGCGTTTAATATTGTTTCCCAAAAACCTGTTGGTTGAGAGATTGTCACAAGTGCAGTGCTTATAAAATCCATAGGTTATCTCCTTTTATATTTATAGGAACAGGGTCATACCCTCTCTTCTTTTGCCAAGGAACACATCTGCAAATTCTTTTGATTCCAATCCAAAATCCTTTGAAAACACCAAATTCTTCCACCGCTTTGATCATATAGTTTGAACATGTTGGTGTGAAAATGCAACTGTGAGGAAGCAAAGGAGAAATCAAATATTTGTAGATATAGACCGGGAATAAAAAGATTTTTTTAAGAATGTTTTTTGTTTTCATATTTTTCAAACAACTTTTTTAGTTCATTTTTCAATTCTTCAAAAGAAAGTGTGACGGCATTTTCTTTGGCCATGACAACATAGTTACAAAAAGAAGGAATTTGAATATAAATCCTAGTGATTTCTCTCATCCTTCTTTTAAGTAAATTTCTTTTGTTTGCTTTCCCAAGTTTTTTATTAATAGAAAATCCAATTTTATAACTTTCATATTTGCTTTTGACTGCAAACAAAGTAAAATGCTCTGTGTGAACTCTTTCACCTTTTTTGTATATATAACTGAATTGACTATTCTTCCTGAGTCTGTGATCCGTTTTCTTCATACTAAGCAGAAATAACTTTTCTTCCTCTGTTTCTACGTCTTTTCAAAACGTTTCTTCCACCCTTAGTTCTCATTCTTTCACGGAATCCATGAACTTTTTGTTTTTGTCTTTTCTTAGGTTGGTATGTTCTTTTCATAATTTTTCTCCTTAAATTTGTTTTTAATCCTATTGCAAAAAGGTTTACTGCCTTATTATATAAAATAAATTTTGATTTGTCAACCGCAAATGAAATCATTTTCAAACAAACTTTGTTTTTATTTTGACAAATTTGTCATGAGAAAATATACAGTTTGAAAAATTTTTTCAAATTTTATTTTTTCTTTAGTGAAATATTAACAAAAAAATACCTGACAAAAAGTCAAGTATTTAATATTTTTGAAATTTATTGTTTTTTTTAACCAATCATTCTCACTGGCAAAATCAAATATAAGAATTCATCTCCTTCAACAGGAACAATGACACATGGATTTGCAGGGGAATTGAAACAAATCTTGACAAATTCATCTGTGTTTGCTTTCAAGTTTTCAATGAAATATCTTGCATTGAAAGCAATCAAAAGTTCTTTTCCTGTCATGTTGATTGGAACATTTTCTTTGACATTTCCAAGTTCTGAATTTGATGTTAAGCAAAGATTTTTCTCTTTAACTTCAAATTTGACACAATTTCCTTGTCCAACTTTTGAAAGAAGAGAAGCTCTTTCAAGTGCATCTTCAAATTGTTCTTTGTTGATGACACAAACAGTTTCATAGTTTGCTGCAATGATTTGTTTATAGTTTACAAAATCTCCTTCCAAAAGTCTTGTTGTGAGTTTTGTATCTCCAAAGTCAACCATCAAAGTGCTCTTGTCAACATAAACATTGATGATTTCATCGCTGTCATCAAGAATTCTTGAAATTTCTGCCAAACTCTTTGCTGGGATGACAATGCTCATTGTGAGATCTGAAACAATGTTCTTTTTGACTTTTGCAAGTCTGTATCCATCAAGGGCAATTGCATTGATTGTGTTTTTGTCAATGTCAAACAAAACCCCTTTCAAAATTGGTCTTGAATCGTCAACAGCAACTGAAAAGATTGTTTTGTTGATGATTGTTTTCAAGTCTTTTTTGGAAATTCCAAAATATTGCATGCTTTCAAGTTTCTTGAAGCTTGGATATTCCAAAACGTTGTAGCATTGAATGATGCTTTGACTGTCGTCATATTTGATTATCATTTGATTTCTGTCGTTGAGTTCAAGTTCAATCATTTCGTTTGTAAGTTTTTTAATGAACTCTGTGATGAACTTTCCAGGAACAACAGCTTCACCTTCTGTTTTGATGTTTGCTTTGATTTTCTTTTCAATTGAAAGTTCTGTGTCTGTTGCACTCAATGTCAAAGTGTCATCTTCTGCAACGATTTTGATTCCTTCCAAAATTGGATTTGTGATTTTGTTTGAAATTGCTTTGCTAACACTCAAGAAAGCATCTGAAAGTTCTATTCCATGACATGATACTAACATTTTTTCTCTCCTTAAGTCTTTTGATTTTGTGACTTTTTCACCTTACACAAACATTATACCACAACTTTCAAAAAAGTCAAAATACAATCAAAAAATAATTAATTTATTTTTATTTTTCTCGCCCATGCGCACGCACTTAAAAATATTTTATTAAATTTTTTATTTGAGTAATATCACTCTTAATAAGCCGGTGTGGAAATGTGTATAACTTTGACTTTTGATTTTTGTTTTTCAATATATAGTTTTCAACTTCATTTGTCTGCCACTAAATATTGCATTTTTGGAATTGTTTTGAATGTGGATAAGTTTGGGGATAAGTGAGAAAAGTTATACACAACACAAAATTTGATTGTTGACAACTTTGTCAGACCTACATTGTTAAAGAATTTTTGATGTCATTCACAAGTGTCTGAGTTTTTTTGTTGACCTTCAAATCTTGAGTGATTTTGTCTCTTGAATGCATGATTGTGGTGTGGTCACGGCCACCAAAAATCTTCCCAATGTTGACAAGTGGAAGGTTGAGAAGTTCGCTTATCAAATAGATTGCAATCATTCTTGGTTCAACAATATCTTTGCTTTTCTTCTTGCCAGTTATGTCTTGATATGAGATGTTGAAGTAATCACACACAACAGAGATGATTTTGTCTGGAGTAAGGTCATTTTTGAGTTCTTCTTTTTGATTTGAAAAGATGTCTTTGACCTCTTCCATTGTTGCAACTTTCTTTCCAGAAAGAGTGGCAAGGAAATATACCTCTGAGAGTTTGCCTTCAAGTTCTCTTATGTTTGTGTCAATGTGTTCTGCAATATAATTGATTACGTCGTCTTCAGCATAATATTTTTCAAGTTGACTTTTCTTATGCAAAATGGCAATTCTTGTTTCAATGTCAGGTTGTTGAATGTCGTGAATAAGTCCACTTGCAAATCTTGTTCTCAATCTATCTTCCAAAGTGGCAATTTCTTTTGGAGGTCTGTCAGAACAAATGATGACTTGTTTGTTGCTCAAAGTCATTTCGTTGAAAGTGTGGAAAAATTCTTCTTGAGTTTCTTTTTTGTTTGATATGAACTGAATGTCATCCACCATCAACACATCAAGATTTCTATATTTTTCCCTGAACTCCATGATTGCTTTGTTTTTTGTGGAAGAATAGAGCGAAGAAATATAGTCATTTGTGAATTGTTCACAAGTGACATATTTGATTTTTAGATTTGGTTGATATTCTCTTAAATAGTTTCCAATGGCATGCAAAAGGTGAGTTTTTCCAAGTCCAGAACTTCCGTAAATGAAAAGAGGGTTATATCTTTTTCCAGGGTGTTCGGCAACTGTTCTTGCTGCAGCATAGACAAATTGGTTGCTTTTTCCAACGACAAAATTGTCAAAAGTGAACTTTTCAACAAACGGATTTTTTTCTTCTTTGGAAGAAACATTCTTTTCTTCAACTCTGTTGTTTTTGAGATATTCAATCTCTTCGTTTGGATCAAGAACAACAATTTTTAAAGGTTTTCCAACAACTTCAAAACAACAATCATTGATTTTGTCGATAAAATTTCTCAAAATTTGATTTTTTGCAGAAACTGATTGAGCAGCAATGATGAAATTGTCTTTGTCATCAATTTCAATTGGTTTGATTGTCTTTATCCAAAGCATAAACGAAACCGACGAAATTCGAAGCTCCAATTTTTCCAACACTTGTTGCCAAATTACACTTATCTCTTGCATAGTTTTCTCCGATTAATTTAAGTTAAAAATCATACAGTATCATGGTCGGCAAAGATGCGATTTTTATACGAAAATTATAAGTTGGAAAAAATAAATTGTCAAGCAAGTTTGAAATATAAAAATTTTGTGGTAAAATACCATTGATGAAGATAGAAACCCTTTCAGTTCACAATTTCAGAAACTACTCTGACCTTCATGTCAAGTTTGATGATAAGGTCAATGTTTTCATTGGAAAGAATGCTCAAGGAAAGACAAATTTGCTTGAGAGCATCTTTTATTGTTGCATTGGAAAGAGTTTCAAATCTTGCAAAGATAAAGATTTGATCAAATGGGGAGAAGAAAACGCTTCAATCAAACTTAAAGCCAACAAAAAATATAGAGATGTTGAAATCGATATAAATTTGAACAAAACTCAAAAAAAGAGCATCAAAATCAACAGACTCCCAATAAGAAAAATTGGAGAATTGATTGGAGAAATCAATGTTGTCTTTTTCTCGCCACAAGAATTGAAACTTGTCAGAGAAAGTCCTGATGAGAGAAGAAAGTTTATGGATATTGACATATCTCAAAACAACAAAAGATATTTCTATCAACTTTCAAGATATGAAAAAATTTTGGCAAACAGAAACAAACTTCTCAAAAACAGCCAAACCTTGGAAGCGGTCAAAGAAACAATAGACATTTGGGACAGGGCGCTTGTTACTTCAGCAAAATTCATTGCCTTTGAAAGAAACAAGTTTATTGAGCAGATCATGCCTTATTCTCAAAAAGCACATTCATATATCAGTGGTGGAAAAGAAAACTTGACATTGAAATATAAGTGTGGTTGTGGAGTGAATTTGGATGAAAAGTTTGAAGTTTCAATGGATAAGTTGTTGAAAAAAAATCTCGAAAAAGATTTCAGACTTGGTTACACCAGTATCGGAACGCACAGAGATGACATAGACATCTTTTTGAATGATGTTGAAGTCAAAAATTTTGGTTCTCAAGGGCAACAAAGGACGGTTGCATTGTCGCTTAAACTTGCCGAACTTGAAAATATGTTCAATATAAATGGAGAATATCCAATTCTTTTGCTTGATGATGTTTTCAGCGAACTTGATATTGACAGACAAAAAAGATTATTGAAATTTGTAGATAGAACTCAAACCTTCATCACTTGCACGGATGAAAGAGAAATTGAAGGCAAATTATATACAATAATAGACGGAAAAATTTCTAAAACGACTTAAAAATCTTTAAATCAGAACTTGAAAGCAATAATAAATGTTGATAAAAAGAAAAAAATATTATATAATCAAAACAACTTAAACATTTTGTTTTGAAAAGGAGAATTCAAAATGGCTGATATAATAATGTGGGTGTCCATAGGAATTTTGGTTTTATTCCTGCTCATAGGTTTGATTGCTGGACTTGTCAGAGGTCTCAAAAGATCATCATTGCACTTGCTGTTTTTGGTTGTCAGTGTTGTGGTGTCTTTCTTTATCACAAAACCTATCACAAACGCAATTTTGGGAATCACAATTCCTATTGATGGGCAAAATTACACAATAAGTGAATACATCATTTCGATGATTCAAACGAATTTCGACATCTCTCAGTTTGAAACTGCAACAGAATTTTTGGAAAGACTTCCAAATGCCATAGTTTCTCCAATTATGTTCATTCTTTTGACTTTGGTTGTGTTCTTGATTTTTGATATTATCTATCTTATTGTTGCCAGACTTGCTTTTGGAAAGAAAAAGAAAGATTTTGAAAAAACAAAACCATATCGTGCCTATGGCGGAATCATTGGAATGGTTGAAGGATTTTTATTTTTGTTTGTTCTTTTTGCACCATTGACATCACTTACAAAGACATATGAAGAACTTGTTCAACTTCCACCTGCACAGACTCAGACATTGGAAGTTAATGCAAATGAAAATGGTGAAGAAACAACAGAAAACAACAAAATGAAAAGCATTGCTGAGTCTTTGAGCGAAGTTATTCCACCAGAAGTTTCAGAAGTGATTTTTGCTTATAATGACAGCGTTGTTGGAAAAATTGCTGGAGCGGGTGGTCTTGATCATGCTTTATTTGATGGACTTTCAAATTTTGAAATTGATGGAGAAAAGATTGAACTTAGAAAAGAAATCTTGACAGCAGCAGATGTTTATGACGATTTTGTTGTTGTTTATAACAGTGCGGTTGACAAAAACTATGTTTCTATTGACTTGACAAGTTTAAAAACAAACCTTGAAACATTCTTGAATAATGGACTTTTCAAAACAGTAGTTTCTGACACAATAAATGATTTTGTCGTAAATTTTGAAACTCTCAAAGAAGAATTGAATTTGCAGGACATTCCACAAATTGCACAAGACATTATCAACGATTTATACACACGCTTCACTAGTGTTGACTTTGATACTTATGAATATTTGAAACATGACATTTTGAGCGTTGTTGATGTTGCAGATGAATTGTTCAAGAGTGGATTAATTTCAAAATTTGAAAACATCAACACAGAAGACATGCTCACAAGTGTTTTGAATTTGATCAGTGAAAATAGTTTGTCAATAAAGAAAATTGCACAAGATGTTTTGCAACTCAATCTTGTTGATGACACATTTGAAACTTTGGGGGAATTTGCTTCAGAAGCAATTTCAGAAAATTTGCAGAATGACCAAGGCCTTGAAATTGCTCTCAACACAAACATTGAAAACAAAGAACAAATGATTGATGACATTTTGCAAGCAGTTGATGACTTCATTTCAATCAATGAAAAAGTTGACATTTCTGCAATGATGCAAGCAGAAAATCCAATTGAATATCTTTCAAATCTTGACGATCTTGAAAATGTTCTCACTCAACTTGGTACAACACTTGACAATCTCAGAACTCTTGAAATCATTGTTCTTCCAGCAAATGGAGAAACAAGACCAAATGATGTTTATGTGCTTGACAACATTTTGACATTGTATAATTTCAACTTGCTTGGAGATGAAGTTTATTTGACTCCTGAAGCTGAAACAACAACAAAACTTGACACTTACACAAAATTTATTAACTTTGTAAAAACCCCAATCTTGGAACTTCAAAACATTGACTTGAGCAACCTTGGTGAAGGCGGAGATTTTGATGCTTTGCTTGACAGCGTTTTGACAGGACTTGAAGAAAATCCAAACTTACTTTCTGATATGCTTCTTCCAATCTATCAACTCAAGGCTTTGAATTTGAACGAACTTTTCAATCAACTTGTTGATCAACTTGGAAGTGAAGAAAACACAAACGGACTCATCAGTATTGACAAAATCAAAGAAGATGCTGCAGTTGCTGAGAAGAATGGTGTTATGGTTTGGGACGAAGAACTCAAATATCTTGGAGAAGTTTTGATTTCTCTCAACAAAGGTTCAGTTGGTGCTGACAATCAGACATATCTCAAAGCTTTGCTCTCTGGAACAACAGAAATGGAAGATGTTTTGAATGCAATGATTGAAGACAATGTTCTTTCTGAAACACTTGATCCGGTTTTCAGTGCAAGAGCATTTGAAGGATTGACAAATCAAATTTTTGACATGATTGACCAATCAATCAGCGAAATCACAGGAGTTCAACCAAACACAAGTTTGACAAATCTCAAATCAGAGAAGGCAGAAGTGATCGAAATAATTTCAAGTTTGCTTTCAACTGTCACAGGTGATGCAGATTTGACTCTTGAACAACTTGGAAGAATTTTGGACGAACTCAAAGTTAATGCTTATAACGATGGTGCAAAAGACGGCGTGTTCAACGAAATTTTTGCAAATATCATTTGGTATATGACAGGCGAAAATATCACACAAAACCCATCATATGAAACAAATCCAACAAATGATTTCTTTAAAGATGTCAAAGGATATCTTGGTGTGTCTGGAACTGATGGATATTACACCTATGCAAGTTACGAGCAGATCTTGTCAGAACTCGATGGAGTCATTGACTTTGCAACTGCACTTGCTGACAGTGTTAAGGACATCACATTAAGCAATGAAACAATTGCGGAATATGTCAAAAACATCAAAGAAGTTATTGATGGCATGACAGATAAGTCTGAAGAGGAAATTGTTGAAACAATCAACAACTTGAAACACTTAATTGACACAAGTGAATCAAGAGATGGTTTGTTGAGTCCTGAAGATAAGGAACAATATGGTGGCAGCATTAAACTTGCCATTGAAACTGTTTATGGAACAGAAAGCGAAATTGGAACAGCACTCAAATTGTTGTTTGACGTTGCATAAAAGAAAAGAGATTGAAAACCAATCTCTTTTTTTATTGGAATATTTTTGATTGTGTGATATAATCAAGTTCAAGGAAGAGAGATGGAATTTAAACACACACCAATCATGCTTGAAGAAGTGATTGAAGGATTGAATATCAAACCAAATGGAATTTATGTCGATTGCACTGTTGGTGGCGGTGGACATTCTTTTGAAATTGCAAAAAAATTGAAAAGTGGACATCTCTATGCTTTTGACAGAGACGGTGATGCGATCAAAAAAAGTTCACAAGTTCTGGAAAAATTCAAAGACAAAGTCACTTTGATAAAATCAAACTATAAAGAAGCCCCTGACATTTTGAAAACCCAATACGGAATTGACAGGATTGATGGCTTTTTGATTGATTTGGGAGTCAGTTCATATCAAATTGACGAAGGTGAGAGAGGTTTCAGTTTTGTTCATGACGGAAGACTTGACATGAGAATGGATAAAGAAGAAAAAGTTGTCACAGCAGAAGAAATCGTCAACACATTTTCTTATGAAGAATTGGTCAAAATCATGAAAGAATATGGAGAAGAAGAATTTGCGACAAGCATCGCCAAAAACATAATCAAACAAAGGGAAAAAGGAAAAATTGAAACAACATTCCAATTGCGTGACATTATTGAAAACAGCATGCCAAAGAAAGTTGTCTATTCTCGTGGTGGGGCATCAAAGAAAGTCTTTCAAGCATTGAGAATATACATCAATGGAGAGTTGGAAGGTCTTGACGAACTTCTGGAGAAGTTGATTGATTTGCTTGGCGAAAATGGAAGAGGTTGTGTCTTGACATTTCATAGTCTTGAAGACAGAATTGTCAAAAACGTTTTCAAACTTGAGAGCACAAAATGCATTTGTCCACCAAAGACACCGATATGCATTTGTGGACACAAGGCAAAAATCAGACTTGTCAACAGAAAACCAATCATTGCCGGAGAAGAAGAACAAAAAGAAAATTCGAGAAGCACAAGTGCAAAACTTAGAATTATTGAAAGAATATAAATCTTTAGTGAATATGACAAAAAGGAGGAAAATATAATATATGGACAGACTTATTGTGGAAAAAGAAACAGAAAAAAAAGAAGTAACAACCAGCAAAACCCAAGAAAAACCAAGTGTTTCGATCAAACTTAAAGTCAAAGAAGAATCAAAACCACAAGCACAGCAAACAACTTTAAAAACCGAATATTTAAACTCCTTGGAAGATATGACAATTGGTGATGTCAAAAGACAGGAAGAGAAAAAAGCAGAAGAGCAGTTCAAAATCGACAAAGAAGTTTTGATTCAACAGCAATTTGAAAATACAAAAAATGAAGAAGAAATTGTTCAAGAACAAAAACCACAAGCAAAAGTCTCTCAAAACATCATTGAAAAACCCAACTATGATTTGATTGAAGAGAACAAAAAGATTGTCAAACTGAAAAAGAAAACAAAAACAAAGAGTGTCAACAAGAAAAAAGTGGCGGGAATTGCCCTTGCTTGTGCACTTGGTGCGAGTGCTGTTGTCTGTGTAACAAACACCATTTTGATTGACAATATGAACACTCAATTTATTCAAATTGATGAAACTTATAAACTCAATTTGGCGAAATATCTGCAAAACATCTACAAACTTGACACAGCAAAACAAGGTATGGAAATCATTGAAACTTATCCTGACGATTTGTTGGATGCTGGAGATTTGGGAGAATACAGCAATTGGTTTGACAAACTTTGTTCTTTCTTAGGAGGGTTGTTTGGAGGTTAATCTTGCAAAAACCTTACACTCTTCATTCCTTGCAAAAAAGAATTAAAGCAGTATGTTTAGTTTTGTTATTTGTATTTTGTAGCCTATCAGTTAGGCTTTTTGTCGTGCAAATAATCAATGGAAAAGAACTTCAGAGAAAAGCAACTGATCAGTGGACGAGAGATTTGTCATTGACCGCTTCAAGAGGTTCTTTTTTTGACAGCACTGGAGACACTTTGGCAGTAAGTTACACAACCTATGATGTCTATGTCAGAGGCAGGGAAGTTAAAAGTCCAACGCACACTGCAACAGTTCTTTCAAATTTGCTTGGGCTTGATTTTCAATCGACACTTGAAAAAGTTTCCAAGAAAAATATTTCAGAAGTTTTGCTCAAAATGCAAGTTGATGCGGACATGGCAGAACAAATTTACAAAGAAAAACTTGATGGAGTCTATTTGACAGAAAATGTTGGAAGGTATTATGTCTATGGAAATTTGCTTACTCAGCTTTTGGGTTTTTCATCAATTGACAACGAAGGACAAGCGGGACTTGAAGCATATTTGAATGATTACTTGACTGGAACAGATGGATACAGTTATGTGCAAAGCGACTTGCAAGGAAAAGAAATTGGTGGAAGCATAAGATATTATGTCAGTGGCATTGCTGGAGATGATGTGACCTTGACAGCGAACAGCAAAATTCAAATTTTGTTGGAACAGATTTTGGAACAGGCATATTCTGAACAGGAAGCAAAAAGTGTCACAGGAATTGTTATGGATGCTGAAACAAGTCAGGTTTTGGCAATTTCGTCAAAACCAAGTTTTGATTTGAACGAACCGCCACGTGATGACCTGACCGCACTTTTCGAGCAGTCAAAAATGAAAGCAGTCACAGACACTTATGAACCAGGTTCAACCTTCAAAATTTTAACGGTTGCTGCAGCATTGGAAGCGGGTGTTGTCAGCCTTGACGACCATTTCTATTGCCCAGGATATAGAATTGTGGACGGCCAGAGAATCAAATGTTGGAAGACAATAGGACATGGAAATCAAACACTTGCCGAAGCCTTTGCCAATTCTTGCAACTGCTGTTTTATGGATTTGGCATTAAGGCTTGGTGTTGACAGATTTTATTCTTACATGGAAAAATTTGGACTTGGGCAAAAGACAGGGATAACCATAAATGGAGAAAGTGCGGGAATTTTGATGCCAAAGTCATCGGTTAAAACTGTGGACCTGGCGAGAATGGGATTTGGACATGCAATCGCCGTCACACCAATTCAACTTCTTTCCATTGTCGCAGGCATTACAAATGGCGGAGTTTATCACACCCCAACGGTTATCAAAGAAATCACAGATGTCGATGGCAATGTGACCTACACTCCACAAATCAAAGAAAAACGAATAATTTCCGAAGCAACAAGTGAGATTGTCAATGGTCTTCTTCAGAAAGCGGAAAACAAAACAGGAGATTATACCTTTGTTGAAGGATACAATGTTGGTGGAAAAACCGGAACGGCACAAAAGTATGACGAGAACGGAAAGATTGCAAATGGGAAATATATTTCAAGTTTCATCGGAACCTATCCCGCAGACAATCCGAAATATCTTTTCATGATTTTGGTGGACGAACCAAGTGCCGGTGCATATTATGGCTCACTTGTGGCAGCACCATACGGAAAAAGTTTCTTCAGTCAACTGTTTGAGTTTTACAACATTCCAAAAGATGACCCATCAGTGGTTTTGGAAGAAGTTATAATGCCTCAAGTTGTTGGTTTAAGTTTGGCAAATGCGGTCGCAGAGTTGAAAAAGGTTGGACTTGAATATGAAATAGACGGAGATGGTTCAATCATAACAAAACAACTTCCACCAGCTGGCACGAAAATTTATAAAGGAAGCGTCGTTCTTTTAGTGACATGAAATTCAAACAATCTTCCATAAGCATTTGATTAAATATGAATTTTAATATATAATATAACCATGTTAACATATATAGTTGTTGGGATTGTAATAGTTTTTGCCATCTTTTTGTGTTTTGCACTTGCTGTTGCAAGTTTCTCTTTTGACAATTACACAGAAAATCTCAAAAAGACCAACCAATATAAAAACAGCTATGGAATAAGCACGCTTGATTATGTTGGTGCGATAAACAAAAAACATTTTCAAAGCAGACTTCAAATCATGGCTTGTCCGGAATATCAAGATCACTACAGTGCAGGAATTGTTGCTTTAAGTCAAAAGACAATGGCTTCAAACAGTTTGGCTTCTCTTGCTATTGTTTCACACGAGTTAGGACATGCAAAACAAGATGCGACAGGGGACAAATTAAAAAAACATTGGAAGATGAGAAGAACAGGAAAAATTTGTGGGTTTTTCTTCTTACCGGTGGTGCTTGTGGGTGCTGTTTTAAGTCTTCTTCAAGTCTTTGGGGTTTTGGAAGAGGTGGTCTATCTGATTGTCGGACTTGTGTGCTTAGGTCTTGGACTATTAATATTCATTTTCGCCATTTTTCTTAAGTATAAAGAAATACAAATAGAAAAAGAAGCATCAGTCTTTGCGTTAGATTTTTTGAGAGAATTCTTAACAGAAGAAGAAGTAAAGAAATGTAAAGAATTTTTGGATAGCGCAAGGTTGACCTATTGGGCAAGTTTGTTCAGAAGTATGCTTGGTTGGACATTCTTAACAAAAAAAGACAGCATGTTTTGATGCGGTCTTTTTCTTTTTGATTTTTCACTCTTCTGCTTCGTCAATTGAACCGTTGCATTCTTTGCAGATGTAACTCTTGCAAAAATGAGGAGTTTCTCCTTCTGGAAGATAACTTTTTTCTCCCATAGACACATCAATCACGAGTTTGTTGCAGTTTGCGCCTTTGTCGTTGTAAACACAATCATTCACATTGCAACGAACGCCAGAATTTAACTCTTCTTTCATTATTTAATTCCTCCTTGAACATATTATTTGAAAGAATAATAAAATTATTATGAAAAAGGTATTTAAAAATTTTTAAATTCATATATTTAATTGAGTCTAAATTCTTGACATTCTAAAGTTTAAGGTTTAAAATTATTATGTAAGAAAAAATTACAAATAATTTTAAAAGGAGAGAGGGGTTATGGCAAAGAAATCATCTAGAAAATCAGATTATTTTGGTTTGGGATATGTTGTAAGTCTTATCCTTGCAATCATTCCTGTTACAGCTTGGATTCTTGGTGCTTGCACAAGATTTTCTGAGGGCAAAATCGTTGCAGGACTTATCAGACTTATCTTTGGTTTCAACATTGTTTGGATTTGCGACCTTGTATTGATGATTGTAAGCAAACACATCATGAGACTTTTGAATGTCTAAAATCACAAATGAAAAGACAACCGTTGGATGTTGTCTTTTTGATTGTTTAAAAGGAGAAAGAAAAGATGAAAGATGTAATCAAGTTTTTTGACGATTTACCACTTATAGTAAAAGTTATTTTTGCTTTGCCAGTTCTTGACATTTTGTGGGCTGTATATCGTCTTTGCCGTTCAATAAGCAAAGAAAATGCACTTGGAATTGTTCTTGCAGTTTTGATGTTGTTCTTCTGCCCAGCAATTTTCTGGCTTGTTGACATTATCACTCTTCTTGTTATGGGAAAAGTTATTTGGTTAGACTAAGAATTTATCAAAAAAACTTGTCATTTTGACAAGTTTTTTATTGTTTTTCAATGTCTGAAACGGTTTTTGATGAAGAATGTTTAATAGGTTTCCATTCAATTTTTTTGAAAAGAGAGATGAAAGGGATAGGAATTAAAGAAAACATAAAAATTGGATATGCTAACATAGAAAGAATTTTCTTTTTATTGGTGGTTTTGATTCTTTTCCAATCTTTTAAAACCGAAAGGGAACCATAAATGAAAAAGCCTAAATATAACAATGCAAAAAATTTAAGCAAACTCAACAAAAGAAGCCCAACTGTGAGAGCAAAAGGTTCTCCAGCAATAATTTTTACAACACATTCTATAAAAGCCCAAAGACCATTGAACAAAGCCCAAGAAGTTGAACAAAGAGGAATTGGACTAAGATGAATAATAAAATCAAAAAATGTGAATTTGAGAGTATTGACCATTTTGAAAAGAAGATTTCCAAGAAACATTCCAAAAATTATGTAACAACCTTTTTGCCATCTGAGCCTTTGTCGATAAGTTTGTTTTAATGTTGTGGGTTGTTCGTCATAAAAAATCGCATCGTCACAATATGCAACCCTTGTTCCTTTGATAACCTTATCACAAGTCAGTTGATAATCTTCAGAAATAGTGTTGTAGTCCCAACCTTTTTTATAGTCAAAAACTTCTGAAGATATCAAAAATCCTGTTCCAGAAACAAATGTAGATAAATTTAAAAGATTTCTTGGTGCATGTAAAAAACGACATTCACGAATAAATCCAACAGAAGAGCCCATTGCCATCAAACTTTGGTCAAAATTTTTTGAAGCTCTGTAAGAAGTGATAATTTTTTCTCCGCTATCAAAAGCATCATTCATTTTTAATATATAGTTTTTGTCGAGAATGTTGTCGGCATCAAAAACAAAAAATCCTTCTGGATGATAATCAGGAAAATCTCTAACCATATTTTTCAACATCAAATCCAAAGGATAACACTTCCCTATTTTTGAAAGGTCGTGTCTTTCATAAACTATTGCTCCTTTTTGTCTTGCAATTTCAGCAGTTTTGTCATTTATAGAACAATTGTCTGCACAAACAAAAATTTTTATCTTTGTCATATCATAATTTTGATTTTTTATGCTGTCAATAAGTTGTCCGATTACGGCCTCTTCGTTTCTTCCAGCAATTAAAATGGCATACTCATGTTGTTTTTTTGCAGGTTTGTATCTTTTAACTTTAAACAATCCAATGATAACAAACAATATTTGATATAACATTAGGGCAGCAAAAACATTCCAAACAACCGTATTGATGATATCATAAGTAGACATAATAAAAACCTCTTTAGCATATTATCGTTCTTATAATACATCAATGGCGGGGGGGGGAGTCAAGGGGTTTAAAAAAATCATCTAAAATTTTTGTTTTTTAGATGATTTTTTTAATTAAAATTTGATTTTTTCTCTAATATAATCTTCGATTTCAGGTATTGAAAGACGAATTTGCTCCATTGTGTCACGGTCACGGATTGTGACAGTGTCATCTTCCAAGGTGTCAAAATCAATAGTTACGCAATAAGGAGTTCCAATTTCGTCTTCACGGCGATATCTTTTTCCAATTGAGCCTGCTTCGTCATAGTCGCAATTGAATGATTTTGAAAGTTTGCGATAAACTTCTTTTGCTTTTTCTGAAAGTTTTTTAGAAAGTGGCAAAACCGCAACTTTGTAAGGAGCAAGAGCAGGAATAAGATGAAGAACAACTCTTGTGTCGTTTTCTCCAACTGTTTCTTCTGCATAAGCATTGCAGAGAATTGTCAAGAACATTCTGTCAACACCAAGGGCAGGTTCAACAACATAAGGAATGTATTTTTCATTTGTGACAGGGTCAATATATTCCATATTTTCCCCACTTGCTTTTTGATGTTGAGTAAGGTCATAGTCTGTTCTGTCTGCAATTCCCCAAAGTTCTCCCCAACCAAAAGGGAATAAAAATTCAAAGTCGCAAGTAGCCTTGCTATAGAAACTCAGTTCTTCTTTTGAGTGATTTCTTTCTCTCAAGTTTTCTTTTTTGATTCCAAGGTCATAAAGCCAAGTTCTCATTTGGTTTTTGTAATATTCAAACCATTCAAGGTCAGTTCCAGGTTTGCAGAAAAATTCAAGTTCCATTTGTTCAAATTCTCTGGTTCTGAAAATGAAATTTCCTGGAGTGATTTCGTTTCTGAAACTTCTGCCCATTTGAGCAATACCAAAAGGCATTTTTGGTCTTTGTGTTCTGACAACATTTTTATAGTCAACAAACATTGCTTGGGCGGTTTCTGGACGCAAATAAACTTCATTTTTTGCATCTTCTGTCACGCCCATGAAAGTTTTAAACATCAAATTGAAATTTCTAAGCCCTGTGAAATTGCTGTGTCCGCAGTTTGGACATTTAACTTTGTTTTCTTGAATATATTTTTCCATGTCTTCTCTGGACATTCCTTCTGCAGAAATAGTCCCTTTGGAAAATTCTTTAATCAAATTATCAGCACGGAAACGTTGTTTGCAACTTTTACAATCAATCAAAGGGTCAGAAAAGTTGGTAAGGTGACCACTTGCTTGCCAAACTCTTGGATTCATGATGATTGCGGCGTCAATACCGACATTATATTCATTTTCATGAACAAATCTTTTCCACCAAAGTTCTTTGATGTTTTTCTTGAGTTCGCTTCCAATTGGGCCATAGTCCCAACTGTTGGCAAGACCTCCATAGATTTCACTTCCTGGAAACACAAAACCTCTCGCTTTGCAAAGGTTGACAATTTTGTCCATTGTTAAATTTGTTTTTTCTTCCATATGATTCTCCTTTTAATTTTTCAGCACAAAATTAATAAAAAAAACTGTGCCAAAACAAAGCACAGGGGCGATTTTCCAAAACCGCTGTTCCACCCTATTTCGTAAGAAAATTCTTACCTCATTACTGTCTTTACGCCGACAAGCGTTTGCTCAGGAGTTGCCAGTTCCGTCATAGCTATCAAAAGTTTACAATAAAAGAGATTGAATGTCAAATATTTTTATAAAAAATTAAGATAAGATATTGATTTTGATAATTTAAAAGTGATACAATACATACTGTATTTTATCCGGAGGTTATAATGAAAGAAGTTAGATTATTGGGCGAGTGGAGAGATATTTTTGACATAATGTTGTCTTCAAAAGCAAAACCTTTGCAAGAGTTGAGCAGTGATATTGAAAATTACATTAGAAATGAATCAGGCAGAATGATCAAAACTCGTTATGTTCAGGTTTTTGTCGGGAATAAAAAAGTTAAGAGAATTGATGAAAAAGGTGAAATTAATGATTGTGTTGAAAATGTGAAGATGACAAATAAGTTGCCAAGAAAAACTTTGAGCGTATACTACACATACAAAAATGAAACTGAAAATGAAACAGACATGGAAACAACTCACAGATTGTTGATTGAAAATGACAATGGCTTGTATATGTTTAAGGGCAAAGATGGAAAGAACAAAATTTTTGTTTTTAGAATTAAAGACAACAATATTTCACATTTTAAAGAAGTTAAAAATCCTCAAAAAAATCCTGAAATTTCTGAAAAAATAAAATTATAAAAAATAACAAGCAAAAATAATTGCTTGTTTATTTTTTTTGT
>CAJJUK010000005.1 GCA_905195085.1 uncultured Christensenella sp. | reverse complement strand
TCACCGGACACAAATTAGAGCTGTACGGCTACTGCAAAAAGTGCCAGGAAGCCCGTAAAAAACAGTAATTTCACTTATTGTACAAATAAATCGAAAAAAATATTTAAATTTTTTACACCTTATGAATATTGTTGGTTTATTAGTATAACCATTTTGGCTTTTGTGTTTGCTTTTCTGTTTCCCGAAGAAGATATTGGTGGAGTAAATGGAAAAGTCATTATGGCATTATATCTTGTGGATATTTTCAGCAATATATTGTGCGAACTTTTGATTTCAAAACAAAGCAAATGGAACTTTATGGTTTCGCTTGTTGTTGAATTTACAGAGATTGCCATTTGCATTGTTTGTGCGTATCGTTTTGCAACAATGGCAGCAACAATCTTTTTCTGGATACCTATCGACATCATCAGTTTCTTTATGTGGAACAGACACAAAGATGTTGAAGATGAAAAAATTACTGAAGTAAGAAGATTGAAAGGCTGGCAAGAAATTCTTGTGATTGTTGGCATTGTTGTTTGGACTGTTGTGATTGGCTTCCTTTTGACTTTGATTGATGTTGAAGAAGGAATATTGTCTGACAATCCCGTGATGGAAAAAGTTGTTTGTTACATTGATGCTTGTTGCAGTGCCGTCGGAATTGCGAATGGACTTTTCATTTTGTTTAGGTATCGGGAACAATGGATTGCGTGGTATATTGCAACATTTTGCGAGGTTGCAATAAACATCATTTCAGGACAGTGGGTGCTTTTGGTTTTGAAGTTTGGATATTTGACAAACACAACTTACGGATACATTATGTGGACAAAGAGCATCAGACACAATGAAGAGGACTACACGCATAGAAAAATTATGAAAGTTTTGAAGGCAGAACTTTAATGGTCTGTCTTTTTCATTTTTTTATGCTCATGCATATATACAAATATGTTTGAAGAATTTGAATGTTTGGAAAATGTGGAACTGTCAAATTATTCCACAATGCGAACTGGTGGCAAGGCAAAATATATTGTCTTGCCAAAAAATGTTAAAGAGTTGCAAAAAATTTTGAAAATAATCAAAAAAAACAAGCAAAAATACTGCATTTTTGGAAATGGCAGTAATATTCTTTTTAAAGATGAGGGTTTTGATGGCGTTTTGGTTAATCTCAAACACCTTAACAAATTTGAAGTCTTGGGAGAAAGTGTTTATATTGGTGCGGGCATAAATCTTTTTTATATGAATCAACTTTTGCAAAAAAACGGTTTGAGTGGTTTGGAATGGTCGTATGGCATACCTGCAACATTGGGCGGGCTTGTGGTGAACAATGGTGGTTGTTTTGGTCATGAGATTGCAGATTTTGTTGAAGAAGTTTTTGTTTTGAAGGGATTGAAAGTTCTGGTGTTAAATCGGTCTGAACTTGAATTCTCTTATAGAAATTCAAGTTTAAAACACAAATATATCGTTCTGAGTGTTAAATTGAAATTAAAATACGAAAATCCTGAAGTTATAAAAGCAAAGATGATTGACTATCTTGAAACGAAAAGGAAAAGTCAGCCATGTGAATATCCATCACTTGGAAGTATCTTTAAAAGAGTGCAGTGTGATGAAATTTTGTATCCTGCCAAATTGATTGACAACTTGGGGTTGAAAGGTGTTAAAATAGGGGGAGCAGAAGTTTCCAAAAAACATGCGGGATTCATAATCAATGTTGGTGGGGCAACCAGCAGAGATGTTGAAGATTTGATCGTGTTTTTGGAAAGCAAGTTGGCAGAAATTGGAGTGTTTCCAGAGCGGGAAATTGAAATTTTGTAAAAAAAAGGAGAATTTTGGGTCATGAATAAGTGGGACAAGCGTTTTATGGAACTTACCGAACAAATTGCAACATGGTCAAGCTGTTTGAGAAGACAAGTTGGTGCGGTCATTGTGAAAGATAAAAGAATTATGACAACGGGGTATAATGGTGCACCTGCCGGTGTTCAAACTTGTGTTGAAAAAGGCAAATGTCTGAGAGAAGAATTACATATCCCAAGTGGAACACACGCAGAAACTTGTTATGCGGCCCATGCTGAGCAAAATGCGATTATTCAGGCTGCAAGAGAGGGAATAAGTCTGAAAGGTTGCAAACTTTATTGCACACATCAGCCTTGTGTTGTTTGTGCGAAAATGATTATTAATGCTGGAATTAAGGAAGTTATCTATAAGGAAGGTTACCCAGATGCATTCTCTGTTGAAATATGCAATGAGGCCGGGGTTAAACTTACAAGATTTGATGAATTAGACAAAAAGGATTGATATGAAGGCGGTTATTCAAGTGGTTGGCAATGCATCACTCTCTGTTGATGACAAAATTATTTCAAAAATCGGAAAAGGAATGGTTGTTTATTTTTGTGTTGAAAAAGGTGATAATGAAGAAAAATTGCCTTTTTTTGCAAAAAAATTGGCAAATTTACGCATTTTTCCTGATGAAAATGGAAAAACAAATCTTTCTGTTAAAGATATTGGTGGAGAAGTTTTGCTTGTTTCACAATTCACTTTGGCTGGAGATTGTGAGCACGGCAATCGTCCTAGTTTTATTGCAGCTGAACTTCCAGAAAGAGCTAATGATTTCTATTTGAAATTGGCAAAAATGCTTGAAGAAGATTATCTTTTGCCTGTCAAATTGGGTGTTTTTGGTGCAGATATGACAATTCTGCAGGAAAACAAAGGACCTTTTACGATAATTTTGGACAAATAACTCTCATACTGTTTTTGATAATTTTTTATAAAACCTTATGGATAGTTGTAAAAAAACGGCAAAACTGATAAAATAACACTAAGGAGTTTTTTATGCTTTTATACGGAGATTATCATACACACTCAATCTATTCCAGAAATCACCATGGAAAGGGAACAGTTTTGGAAAATGCTTCTGTTGCTGCAGACAAGGGGCTTAAGCAAATTGCAATCACAGACCATGGATTTAATCATGAATTTTTTGGAATCAGAAGAAAAAATATACCAAGTTTGCAGGAAGACATTTTGAATGCAAAAGAAATCACTGGTGTTGACATTCTGCTTGGAGTGGAAGCAAATCTTATTTCACTTGATGGTGATGTTGATGTCAGAGAAGAAGACTATGAATTTTTGGATATCTTTTTGATGGGATATCACAAAATGGTGCACACAAGTTCTATGAAAGACAAATTTTTGCTTTGTTGGGCAAACAATATTGGCAAAATTTTTGGCGAGAGTAAAGAAAGAACAAATCGAAATACAACAGCACTTTTAAAGGCTCTTGACAAATATCCAATTGATGTCATCACTCATTTGAACTATGGTTTTCAAACAGATACAATCGCCATTGCAAAAATGGCAAAACAAAAAGGCATTTATGTTGAACTGAATGGAAAGAGAATCAATTTCACTGAAGATGAAATTCGCACCATGACTACTGAAGGGGTGAAGTTTATCGTCAACTCTGATGCTCACACTCCAGACAGAGTTGGGGAAGTTAATAATGGGTTGAATTTGATTTACAAATATGACATTCCACTTTCTCAGGTTGTCAACATTGATAAATTGCCAAAATTTCACAAGAAAAGAGGGAACTGATGAGTTTTTCTAGAGAGTCAAAAGAAGAGATTTTGAAGACAGAAATTGAGGACGATACCGCCGCTCTGTCTTTTTTGTCTGGACTTATTCACTCTTGTGGAGAAATTGAAAAGATTAACAACAAAATTTTTATTAAAATTGTTTCTGATGTTGAGAAATTGTTTGCTTATTGCCAAAAAATAATCAAACGACTTTACGGTGATGACATTCAGCCAGAAGTTTCTGAGAACTACAACATTAACAAAAACACTTTCTATGAAATTTCATTTGAAGTTGAAAAATTTAAGCAGTTGCTTCTTGATGTTGGGGTTATTGACTTTTCTGATGGACTGACTTTCAATTTTGAGATTGACAAGAATTTGCTTCATGAAGATGAGACAAGAAGAGCGTTCATCAAAGGAGTTTATATTGGTGCAAGCACTTCAAGCATCAAACTTTCTGCTGATACGACGCAAAGTTGTGGCTCGGGTTATCACTTGGAGTTTGTTTCTCGAAGCCACAATTTTCTGTTGGAGTTTTCCAGCATTTTGGCGGAATATAACATCATTGGAAAGATTTTTGAGAGAAAAAATTCTTATGTGCTTTACATCAAAGATGTCAACACCATTCAAGATTTGTTGGCTCTTGTAGGTGCAAATGAGAGCGTGTTGAAACTCAGCAATGAAATTGTCACGAGAGAACTTAGAAACAAGGTCAACAGGCAAGTTAATTGCATAAACGCAAACATCAACAAGACGGTTGAAGCAAGTTTGAAGCAAGTTAATGCAATCAACACCATAATCAACACGATTGGACTGGAAAGTTTGCCTGAAGATTTGCAAGAAGTTGCAGTTTTGAGACTGGCAAATCAAGAAGAAAGTTTGGACGAATTGTTGAAATTGTCCACAATCAAACTCACTAGGTCTGGACTCAATCACAGATTTAGAAAACTTATTAAAATTGCTAACGCTTTGGAGGAATAATGGGAGATTTTGTTCATTTGCACGTTCATACTGAGTTCTCACTTTTGGACGGTATTGCCAGAATCAACAAATTGGTTGACATAACAAAAGAAAGAGGCTACAGTGCGGTTGCAATCACTGACCACGGAAATATGTATGGAACTTTGCAGTTTTTTGAAGAGTGTATTAAGGCTGGAATTAAGCCTATCATAGGCTGTGAGTTTTATATTTGTCATGATTTACATAAAAAACAGGGGAAAGATGACATTGGTCATATTATTTTGCTTGCCAAGAACAACAAAGGTTATCACAACCTTATGAAATTGAACGAAATCGCCTTCTGTGATGGGTTTTACTATAAGCCTAGAATTGACTATGAGACTCTTGCTCAACACAGCGAAGGTGTCATCTGTCTTTCGGCTTGTCTTGCTGGACACATTCCTTCTCTCATTATGCAAAGAAGATTTGACGAAGCCGATGCGTTGGCTCTCAAACTTAAAGGAATGTTTGCTGAAGGAGATTTCTATCTTGAAATTCAAAATCACAACATTCCAGAGCAAAAGATTGTCAATCAATATTTGGCAGAGATGTCAAAAAAATTCAACATCAAAATGGTGGCAACAAATGACGTGCATTATCTTTACAAAGAAGATGCTGAAATGCAAGATGTTTTGATGTGTGTTCAGATGGGGAAATATCTTGATGACACAGACAGATTGAAATTTCCAACTGACGAATTTTATTTGAAAACTTATGAAGAGATGATGGACGCAATGCAAGGTTTTGAGGAAGCGGTTGCAAACACTGTTGAAATTGCAGAGAAATGCGAAGTTGTCATTCAAACAAAATCTTTGGGAGAGGTCCCTTTTGTTGATGCAAAATATAAGTTGCCAGCTTCAAAAAACTATATTCCTGTTTACACCACTTCCACTGGGGAAGAGCCTTATGAATTTTTGAGAAGAATTTCTTATGAAGGACTGCATAAAAATTATAAAGAGGTCACCCAAGATTTGATCGACAGACTTGAAATGGAACTTCAAATCATCAAAGAACAGGGCTTTGTTGAATATTTCTTGATTGTGTGGGATTACATTCATTATGCCGAGAGTCAGGGGATCCCTGTTGGACCAGGAAGAGGAAGCGGGGCCGGAAGTTTGGTTGCATACTGCTCGGGAATCACTAAGATTGACCCAATCAGATATAGTTTGTTCTTTGAAAGATTCATCAACAAAGAACGTGTTTCCATGCCGGACTTTGACGTGGACTTTTGTATGGACAGGCGTGGAGAAGTTATTGAATACGTCAAAAGAAGATATGGTGTTGACCATGTTGCCGGCATTGGTACTTTTGGATGTATGCAGGCAAAGAATGCCATCAGAGATGTTGGAAGAGTTCTGAGAACTCCAAACCCAGATGTGATGAAAATCACAAAACTTATTCCAAGCAAATTGCCTGATGGAATCAAAAAACCGCCAGTTTTGAAGTATTATTTTGGAACAACTGGCAAACCTGAAAATGACAAGTACATAATTCCGGAGTTGAGAGAACTCTATGACAACGACGAAAACATCAAAAGAATTGCAGACATGGCGATCAAACTTGAGGGTGTTCCAAGAAACACATCTCAGCATGCTTGCGGTGTTTTGATTGCGCCAGAACCTGTGGCAAACTTTGTTCCTGTTGCAAAAACTGACAATGAACGTGTGACTCAATACAGCATGATTGAGCTTGAACACCTTGGCCTTTTGAAAATGGACTTTTTGGGACTGAGAACATTGACAGACATCAAAAAGGCTTGTGATTATATCTATCAAAACTATGGCAAAAAAATTGATTTTTATAATATGTCATACGATGATCCAAAAGTTTTTGAAATGCTTGCTGAAGGAAAAACTGATGCTGTTTTCCAACTTGAAAGTGCCGGTTTTAAGAAGTTTATGAAAGAACTTAAACCAACCTGCTTGGAAGATATTATCGCGGGGGTTTCTCTTTATCGTCCGGGGCCTATGGATTCCATTCCTAAGTTTGTCAAGAATAAGCAAAACCCTGACGAAGTTGTCTATGATGACCCTTGCCTTGAAGACATCTTGGACGTTACTTATGGTTGTATTGTCTATCAAGAACAAGTTATGAAGATTGTTCAGGTTATGGCTGGATACAGTTTGGGACAGGCCGATAACATTCGCCGTATCATGGGTAAAAAACAGGTTGATAAGATTGACAAAGAAAGGGAAAAATTCATCAATGGGTGGGAAGACCCTGAAGGTAAGAAGAGTATTCCAGGTGCTGTCAAACTTGGGCATGATGCGAAAGTTGCTGACAAAATCTTCAATGAAATGAAGGAATTTGCGAAATACGCCTTCAACAAATCACACGCCGCTGCCTATGCTCATGTAACATATCAAACAGCATATTTGAAGTGTTATTATGAAACAGAATTCATCACTGCAATTTTGAATGACAGAATCACCAACGCCGACGACATAAAGAAATATGTTTCTTTTGCCAGAAGTGAAGGAATTGAGGTTTTGCCACCAGACATAAACAAAAGTTTGACATATTTCAATGTTGAAAACAAGTCAATCCGTTTTGGACTTGGAGGATTGAAACATGTCGGCACTGCTCTCACTGACAACATAATCAAAGAAAGAGAAGAAAATGGACAGTTCAAGAGTTTTGATGACTTTATCAATCGTGCTGTTCAGGTCGGAGTAAACAAAAAAGCCATCGAATGTCTGATTTTGAGTGGGGCTTTTGATTGTTTTGGTCATTCCAGATCTCAATATATGGCAGTTTATGAAAAATTGGTTGAAAGAGCAATAAAGGACAAAAAGAGCAATCAACTTGGACAGATTTCTTTCTTCGGAGAAGATAAGATTGTTGATACAACAGATTATCCGGACATTAAAGAATTCAACAAGAAAACATTGCTTAAATACGAGAGAGACATCATTGGTGTCTATATGTCAGGACACCCTTTGCAAGATTATGTGAAGCGTTTTGACAATTACACTTTGACTTCAGATATGCTTTCTTCAAATTCTCAAGATGAAATCAGTGAGGACGATGAATATTCTGAAGAGCAAAACACAAATGAGAGCAATTTGCAAGATGGTCAACCTTTTGTGTGCGGTGGAATCATCACTGAAGTCAATAAAAAGCGTTCTAAGTCTGGTCGAGAAATGTGTTATATGAAACTGGAAGACCTGAAGGGGACTTTGGAAATCACATTTTTCAGCAATGCTTTTGCAAAATACAGAAGCATCATTGAAGAAGACAATTTGGTCACAATCAAAGGAAGAATCAATATTCGTGATGGAATGCCACCTTCTCCTGTTGGTGAAGTTGTCATTTTGTGGAAGGATGAAGAAGAAAATGCCACAAAAGCAAAACCAAAGCAAAGACTTTGTTTGCGCTTTGACACCAAGAATCCAGACATATATAGCAAAGTTAAAAATTCCATTTCGTCATATCCTGGAGAAACTCCAGTCGTTATCAAATGCAGTTCGTCAAACAAGGTGTTCAATTATCAACAACAAGTGAGAATAAACAACTATCTTCTCAACGAACTTCGTGGAATTATTGGAAATGAAAATATTGTGGTTCAATAGAGGTTAATATGAAAATTTTAGTTTTGGCTAGTGGTGGAGATGCACCAGGAATGAACAGATTTATGTGGGAGATATACAGAAAATTTAGGGACGATGTATATTTCGCTTTTGCTGGCTTCACAGGGCTTGTTAATGGTCAAATTTTTCCACTTTCTGAAGTTATTGACAGTTCAAAGAAAAACAGTGCAGGTGTTGTTACCAAGGCTTCTCGTTGCCCAGAGTTTAAGCAGGCAAAGTATTTCAATATGGGGCTGGAAAATGCAAAAAAATTTGATGTAGTGGTCATTTTGGGAGGCAATGGTTCAGAAAAAGGAGCCAAAAGATTGTTTGAAAGTGGCGTAAACACAATTTTTGTCCCAGGGACAATCGACAATGATGTGGAAGATTGTCATTACAGCATTGGATTTTCAACTGCTGTCAAGGAAGCAGTGTATACGGTCGAAAACACTATGCCAAGCATCGATGCCTTTTTGAATGCTTGCTTGTTTGAAGTTATGGGCAGAGAAGATGATTCAATTTGCAAAGAAGTTGCAAGACAAGTTGATGCTGATTATCAAGTTGTCGATGAAAAAACTCTTGACTATGAAAAAATGAAGAATGTCATTTTGAAGAAATACATTGCTTCCAGCAGTGCCAAAATCATAGTCAGAGAAAACATTGCAAACATCACAGAAATCGCATCAAAACTCAACGAAATGCTTGGAATGAACATTGTCAAGACTCAAATTGTCGGAAGAACACAAAGGGGAGGTGCTCCGACAAAGCAAGAACTTTCAATGGCAACCAAGTTTGCAAAAGAAACCATTCGTTACATCAAAACCAAAGTTTTTGGTGTGAGAGTTTTGGCTGATGAGAATTTGAACATCATTGTGACAGAATTTAAATAAAAGAAGTCAGACGACTTCTTTTTTTATTTTGTTTCTAGCCTAACAAGATTTTGCAGTAGGTTTGTTTAATTAAAGATGAAAAAGTTTGTGTTGTTGTGTCATAATTTTCACTAATCAGATTTGACAAACAAATATTTGTTGCGGTTAATGTTGATTGCAAAGATTGAAGTGATGTGTTGTTTGACTGTTTGAAATAGGTGTCAAAGTTGGCTTTGGTTGAGACATTTTCAGAATAGATGGTGTTGCATTCCAATTTTGCTTTGGTTTTGTCAAAAACATTTGTATCCAAACTTATTGCAATATCATACAGGTCTTTGAAAGTTTCAATTTTTGATTTTAGGCAATTTGTCAAGATTGTTTTTTCATCTGCAGAAAAATTTCCTTCCACCTTTGATTTTTCCAGCACTATTGTCAAAATTTCTGTTTCGACTCCACTCGTCTGAAGGTTGTTTTTGACAAGTTCTGCATCATTGAAATTTTCATAAATGCTGGCAATGAGATAGAATTTGTCATCTTTTTCATAGATGTAGCCAGCACCATTTTGTGTTTGCAATTCTTGCTTGCTGGAGGACAACTCTGCCTCTGTTGTTCCACTTGTCATTGAAATTGCATACACAGTTTGGTCATCGCAGGAGACAACAGAGGAGTATTGAAACAGGTTTGAAGTCACTATTGCTGTGGAAATCAAATAGCCACATGAAACGCAAGCGCATAGCCCTACAATCATTAAAAGAAGAGACAAAATGGAAAATTTTTTCATGCTCTATTATATTTTGAAAAATTTTCACATATACCTTTCAAATCAAAATGAATTAATCTCAAATTTATTTTTAATTTGTCGGAAACTTTGTTATAATAAACTTATGAAAAACATTTTCAAATTTTTTAATAAAAAACCTAAAATAGGCATCGCTTTCGGTGGTGGCGGAGCCAGAGGTTTTTCACATATTGGTGTCATCAAGGCGTTGAATGAGTTTGGTCTTGATTTTGATTATGTTGCCGGAACAAGTGTAGGAAGCATCATTGGTGCTGCTTACGCAAGTGGTATGACATGGAAAGAGATGTATGATGTTGCAAAAAAATTGAAAACAAAAGACATCAAAACAAACAAAATCTTTTTCATGCCTTCAAAGACGGACGGAATTGAAAATTTGATGAAAGAAACATTTGGAGATATAAACATTGAGGAATTGAAAAAACCATTTTCTGCAATCGCTGTTGATTTGAAAACCACAAAAGAAGTATGTATCAGCAATGGAAATTTGGCAAAAGCAGTTGCTGGAAGTTGTTGCGTTCCTGGAATTTTTCAACCAGTCGAATTTGGAGACAGATTGCTTTGCGATGGTGGACTTCAAAACACCATTCCTGCAAACATTCCAAGATATTTTGATTGTGATTATGTCATTGCGGTTGATTGCAATAGCACAAGGACCTATGGAACAGACAGTTCAAAAATGATTGATGTTTTGGGGTGTTCAATCAGAATCTTGATGAAAAGTAATGCTGTTAAGGGATATATGTGCTCTGATGTTATGATAGCATCAGATAACAGACGCTTCAAATCAACCAAACTTGATGGGCTTGACGAGATGGTGGAAGAAGGTTACAAAAATGCCATTGATATGATGTCTCAAATTATGCTTGTCTTCCAAGGAAAATTTCCAAAGAAAAAACTTAAAGATATTGATAAGGACGAAATAGATTTTATTTAACAATGGAAAAACTGCGTGAGAAAGTGAAAAGAATAAAAGAAAATGACATTATAAGTTCATTTTTTATCATTATTTATGCCATTGTTTGTCTACTCCTTTTCATAAATCAATACAACATTCAATATTTCGCAAATGGCTTTTCTGCGATTGATGACAAAAAATTACAAGTATATTATTTTGATGTCGGTCAGGCGACTGCAACGATGGTTGTTTTGCCAAATGATTTGACCATGGTGATTGACACAGGAAGTTCGGACAGTGAAAAAGATTTTATGGAATCAGTCAACCTTGTGCTTGAACAAAACAATTTGGAAACAGTGGATTATCTCATCTTAACACATTCGGACGAAGATCATGTGGGCGGCGCCGTTGCACTTTTGGAGAAATACCAAATCTACAATGTCATTCGTCCAAAAATTTTGTCGGTTAGTTCCAGTGAAGTGGAAGGTGAAAGTTATAAGGTTGTCGCAACACAGGTTTATGAAGATGTGATAACTGCGGTTTACAACGAGCCATATTGCCAAGTCACTTTCATGGAAGACGAAGCAATGTTTGCGGGTCAAGATACATACATCAGATTTTTTGCGTGCCAAAAAGACAGTTATTCAGAAACGAATGATTATTCTCCATTTATAAATATAGTTTACAAAAACAATTCATTTCTTTTTACCGGTGATGCATCAGAAGACAGAGAGAAAGAACTGATTGAATATGCAAATGAGAATGATATTGATGTGAGTGTTGATTTCTTGCTTGTTGGTCATCATGGTTCAAAATACAGCACAAGCTCAGAGTTTTTGGCATTGACAAATCCAAAGTTTGCTTTCATAAGTGCGGGTGACAATCTTCATCCGTCTTATGACGTCATCAAGCGTTTGCAAGAAAATGGAGTTGAAGAAATTTATTGCACAAAGACAGACGGTATGATTGCTGTTGGTGTTGATGAGAGTGGAAATTTTGTTATTAAAACGATGAAAAATATGATTGATTTGCCTTTGATTATTGTCCTATTTTCATGTGTGGTTTTCTGTTTGATTTATTTGTTTGACAGATATTATTACAAAAAACGACGCAATAAATACCTTAGAAACAAACATTTGGTGTTATAAAAAGTGATGTTTGTTTATTGAGTTATTAAAAAAATTTTGTATTAGTCAAACTTTGTGATAAAATAAACTTATGGATATAAGAAATTTCAACAAAATTGTCATAGTATCCCTTTGTGATAGATTTTCTAAAGATTTGGGAAAGACACTATCTCAAAATTTAGACATGATTTTTTGCGATACTAAGGAATTGATTGAATATGAACTTATAGACAAAAAGGCGATTGAAAAACTTTGCACAAAAGAATATTTGGAAAAATCAGAAAAATCTGTCATCTCTCACATTGCTTCTTTTGAAAATGTTGTTGTGGCAATCAATTATGACTATTTGACGCATAATAATATATTAAAAGAGAACAGTTTGATCGTTTTTGTTGATTTACCAAAAAAATTTGTGAAAGAAAAAGGCAATGTGGTTGACTTCATTGCCTTTGATGAGAGAACGACAACTCTCAAAAATATTGCCACTTTGACTGTTAGCGTCAGAAACACCGATATTGATTTTGTTTGCAAAAAAGTTATGAGTGGTCTTGGAGGAATATTATGAAATTAACTCAAAAAGCAATAAACTATCTTAAAGCACTTTCGGCAGAGACAATCACAAATGCAAAGTCTGGGCATTTGGGCGTTTCTTTGGGTGCTTCTTCAATTTTGTTTGCACTCTTCAAAGACCATTACAACTTTGATGTTTCCGACACCGATTTTTTGAACAGAGATAGACTTGTTATGTCAGCAGGTCATGCAAGTGCTCTTTATTACAGTTTGCTTTCAATGTTTGGCTTCAATGTTTCTCTTCAAGATTTGAAGGAATTCAGAAAGTATGGCTCAAAGACACCAGGGCACCCAGAATATAGAGTGACGGAAGGAGTGGAAGTTTCCACAGGACCCCTTGGGCAAGGAGTGGCAAATGCTGTCGGCATGGCAATTGCTGAGACTGTCATGGAAGAGCGTTTTAACACAGTTGGATTCAACATCATTGACAACTACACATATTGTTTTGTTGGAGACGGCTGTTTGATGGAAGGCGTTGCAATGGAAGCGGCAAGTCTTGCGGGCAACCTGAAACTCAATAAACTGATTTTGCTATATGACAGCAATGAAGTGACAATTGATGGTTCTTTGAGTTTGGCAAACAGAGAAAATATTGCAAAGAAATTTTCTGCAATGGGTTGGAATGTCATTAAGGTTGCAAGAGGCAACAGTTATTGGTGGTGTTCGCAAGCAATTGGAAGAGCAAAGAAAAGCAAAAAACCTACTATAATCATTTTCAACACAACAATCGGAATTGGCACTCAAAAAGAAGGGACTTCTGCTGTTCATGCAGCAGTTTTGTCAGATGAAGAACTTGCAACTTTCAAGGAAAATTTGAAGGTTAAGGAAAGTTTCTATATTCCAAGTGATGTCAGAGAACTTTGCATGGCAAGCACAAGAAGGGGAAAACTCAATCACGAGAAATGGAACCAAAATCTTGCAATGTATTCCAGCACACATCCAGAACTTTACAAATCTTTGATGGCATTTTTTGACAGAAAGAAAATCAATTTTGAGAGAATTATGAAAAACATCTCAAAGTATGACGGACAAAGCACAAGAAAAATCAATCACTATGCTTTGAGCGAACTTGCATATCAATGTCCACAACTTATTGGTGGAACTGCCGATGTTGGACCTTCAACAATGGCTTGCATTGATAATGCCGGAAATTTCTCTGCTGGTTACAGAAGAGGAAAGAACATTCACTTTGGTGTTCGTGAACACGCAATGGCTGGGGTTTGCAACGGCATTGCTCTTTATGAAGATTTCATAACTTTTGATTCCACATTCTTGGCTTTTGCCAACTATGCAATTCCATCACTTCGTATGCGTTCGATGATGAAACTTCCAGTTATGTCCTTCTTCACTCACGACTCCTTGGCTGTTGGGCAAGATGGACCTTCTCATCAACCAATTGAACAGTTGACACAACTCAGAGCGATAGTTGGCAGCACAATCTATCGTCCTTGTGACTATAAGGAATTGGTGGCAGGATATTACACTTGCGTAAGAGGATATAAGCCAGTTGCTTTTGCATTGTCAAGACAGGACATTCCACACATTGAAGGGGCTTCATATGATGGTGCATTGCTTGGGGGTTATTTGATTCAAAATGTCTCTTCAAAACCGGACATTGTTTTGGTCGCAAGTGGCGCAGAAGTTGATTTGGCAGTTAAGACAGCCAAAGAACTGAGCAAAAAATATCAAGTCAATGTTGTTTCCATGCCATCAATTGAAGTTTTTGAACAACAAACAAATGGCTATAAAAACAAAATCATCAGCAAAGAAGCATCACTTGTTGTTGGTATTGAAGCAAGCAACGACACCAAGTGGCTCAAAATTTTGGGAGAAAAAGGTGTTTTCTTTGGTGTTGAACAATATATGCACAGCGGAAATGGGGAAGAAGTTATGGCAAAAGCCGGCTTTACTGTGAAAAATTTGGTTAAGTTTGTTGAAGCAAAAATGAAAAGCCAAAAATAGATATTTAATCACAAAATCTGACATTTTTCGATTTTTATCATAATCTTCACAATTATATAATAGATATATATTGTGAGGATTTTTTATTATGTTGAAAAGAAAAAGTATTGTTTTGAGTGATATATCAAATAATTCCAGCAAAAAGGCGGTTTTGTCCTTGGAAGAGGATGGAGTTGGTGTCAAAGGAACATTGAGATTATATAATTTTCCATTTGAACTCTCTGGCATTTCTTCACTTGGATTTTATGTTGACCAAAAGGTGTATAAAGCAGGATTGACATACAAATCACACATGCTTTATGATTTTTTTCTTTCAATAAACGAGTTGCCGAACAAATTTTCGTGTGCAGTAGTCAATTTTCAAAATGCTGTTGCAACACCAATTTTGTATGGCTCAAGTGAAGGAAACAATGAAAACATTTATGGAAGCATAATCAGTGAAATTGCGAAAGACAATTCTTTGAAAAACACTAAACAAACATTGGACAGTTTTGGTGTTAATTATGATGAAGAAGAGAAAAAACAGATTGAAAAAGACATTGACTCCGCTCTTTGTGGTGACAACTGTGGAAATTGCTCTGATTGTGTGTATAAAAAATATTTTTATGAAAATCAACCACATGAGTCTGAAACTGTCTTGGCGAATTCTTTGCATAAAGAAGAAAATTCCAACTTGATTGACAAAAATGTGCAAGAACCAGCAAAAGAAAATGAAAGAAAGGAAGAAGAGAGTGAAGTTATTTTCATTGACAAATTGAAACCGCAAATTGACAAACTTTTTGAAACAAATCCGATGGAAGACAATCTTCAGAAGTTGATTCCATATTCCAAGTGGGTTAAGGTGGAATATGAGGACGACGGCGATTTTTATGTTTTCGGGCTTTTGTATGACGAACACGACAATGTGAAATATGTTTGTTATGGTGTTCCAGCAGTTTTTGAAGAAGAACCGCCAAAAGAACTTTCTGGCTATCCAATTTGGTTGCCACTCGACAAAGACAACATGAGAGGATTTGGTTATTGGTTGACGTATCAAGATGCCACCACAGGAGAACCCGTCAAAGCAATTATTGACTGAAAGAGGTGTGAATGAAAATTCTGGCTTGGATAGTTTTGGGGATTGTAATTTTTATCATTGCAGCATTGCTCTATTATTTGGTTGTTGGAGCAATTTTGTTTCACTATGTTTTTTCAAAGAAAAGCGTTTCAAGCAGAGTTTTGAGAAAAGACACACAAAAAAGACTGACAGATTACAAGATTGACCTTTGTTGGTGGGACAAGGTTAAGTTTGCCAAAGTTAAAATTAAAAGTTTTGATCAACTCACATTGGTGGGGAATTATTATGATGCAGGTTCTGACAAGACGGTGATTGTTGTCCATGGTTTTGGCGGAAGTTACCAGGAAATGCAACCTTATTGCAAATTTTTTCATGATAAAAATTTCAATGTTCTTGCTGTTGACAACAGAACTCACGGAGAAAGCGAAGGCAAATGCATAGGCTTTGGTTGGTTGGACAGAAATGACATTTTGGCTTGGATTGAATATCTCAATGCCAAAAATCCTGACAACAAAATTTTGCTCTTTGGTTTGTCAATGGGCGGAACTGCGGTCTGTTGTGTTGCAGGTGAGAAGTTGCCGACAAATGTTAAAGCAATCATTTCAGATTGTGCGTTTGACAATGCCAACAAGCAAATTGATTATGTCATGAGAAATCACAAAATTTTGCTTAAGTTGATAAAAAAACATATCTACAGTTATGCGAAAAGAATTCACGGCTTTGACATTCATCAAGCAGATGCAATAAAGCAGGTTAAAAACACAAAAATTCCAATTTTGTTTATTCATGGACAAGATGACAATTTTGTACCAGTTGAGAATACGATGAATTTATATAATGCAACGCCACCGAATTTGAGAGAAAAATTTATAGTTGATGGGGCGGGGCACGCCATGTCATATTCAGTCGCAGGGGTGTTATATGAGAAAAAAATAAGCGACTTCATAAGAAGTCGCACAAATTTGTGACGGCTATTTTGCCAAAATTTTCATGATGTAAATATAATTACTGCTTTTCATATCACTGATGCCGGTGTATTTATTGCTGTAAAAACTGATTTGCGTGCAATTTCCAAAACTTATCACCCTTTTATTGTTTTGCGTTGTGATTACGAAATTGAAACCATAAAGAGTGGTTGAAGTTCTTGAATTCCCCATAATTGTGAAAGCGTTTGGCTCCAAATCAGAAATATCGAATTCTTTGAGGTGATAATCACCCTCGACCATAAGGTATACCTTTAGTTGTGTGTATGGCATTAAATCCGGAAATTCACTGATAATCCCAATGCTTCCTTTAATGCCAGAAGAGCGGTTTAAATTTATGTTTGGGTCATCACTTGAATAGTCGTAAAGGGTTGTCCAATCTCCGTCTTGTGGAGAAGAACCACCACCAGTATTCCCGGTTCCGCCACCATTTTTTGTTAGATAAGATAATTGTTTTTTGATTTCATCAATTTCTGCTTCCAGAATATCATAACTTGCCATAAAAAACTCCTTTTGCACTTTATTTTAAATTGTGAATAAGGAGTTTTCAATTTTTTATGTCAATTTTCTGGTTTTAAATGTGAAGATTTTTGTTTTTTCAATTTAACCTTCTTGTTTTTCATAAAAAGCCAAGCAAAGATAATGCCAAGCAAAGCAATGATAATTATAATACAGGTGATGATTGCTGGGTTGATTCCATCAGGGGAGATGGTATCTGTTTTTAAATATCCATACAGAACTTTATTTTCATGGACAAAGGCGATGGCGTTAAACTCTTCTTTTCCGTTGAAACCTTCATAAAGAAAGATTCGTTCACCCTTGCTTAAAGTGATGTCACTTTCCACCATTTCATTGTCTTGTTTCCAAAATACTTTGCTTTCTGTGTTTGTTTGCCCGTTAAAACTTGGTATTGCGGTTATAACATTGTTTTTTGGTGTCAATAAGTCTGCGAAAACATATCCTTCAAGTTCTCCATGTGTGATTTTGTAAAAGACAAAACCTTCATTTTCAAACTCTTGTGGGGCAGCATCTTCCATTTGGACATAGACTTCTTCGTCATGTTCAATTTGTCCAACTTTTGCAGAAGCAAAGTCGGCAGATTCAAAAACAGAAGCTCTGTTTGCTGTCACAACATATATTTCTTGAGTATTTTGTGCAAATGCATTTTCCACTCCAAAAAAAGAGCAGAACATACACAAAAACAACAAAGAGAAAACAAAGAATGACTTTTTCATATAAATATTAAACCAAATTGACATGACAAAGTCAAGTTGATAGCAATGGAGTAAGGAAGTTTATTTTTTAACATGATAAAAATTTATTTTTGAGATTTATTATTGTTGCAATAAATTTTCGATTCTGATAAAATTTAATCATGTGGATTTTATATGCGTCAATTTATGGAATATTAATTGGTTTTTTTACGGTTTTAAGGAAAAAGGCAACTGAAAAATCAAATGTCTTGTTCGTTTTGGCTTTTTCCAGCACTATTGGTTTTTTGCTTATCGTATGGAGTGCGGGTGAAGCTTTTTTATTAAATTGGCAAAACATTCTGTCGATTTTTGGCAAGTCTTGTGTTGTTGCGTTGGCATGGATTTTTGAACTGTTTGCATTAAGAAATTATTACATATCATCTCTTCAGCCAATAAGCGCGATAAAGATAATCATTTCTTTTGTTGCGAGTCTTCTTATTTTTGGTGAACCATTTGTTTGGTGGAAACTTTTTGGCGTTGCAATAATTTTTGTAAGTTTGATTTTGTTGAATGTTTATGACAGTCGTTTGATAAAAAATGGACAAGCATACATAAAAAAGTTCCACGATTTGAACAGCATTTTGAAATCAACAAATAGATATGAGTTGCGAAATTTAAATGAGCAAGAATCAATGGGGTTGTCACTGAATTTTAATGGCGTACAACAAAATTTGAACAAAAGAAGAATTAAGGCAATTATATTTTTTGTCCTTGCATGTATTTGCAGTGAAACTTCCGCAATTTTGGATAAGTTAATCATTGATCAAGTTTCAACGAGTCAAATGCAATTTTGGTTTATGTTCTTTGTAAGTGTAATTATTTGGGTTGCATTTTTTGTGCTTTGTATAAAAGAAAAAAAGATGCTTGTGTGCAAGGCAGATTGGAAAAATTGGGCAATGTATGTTTTTCCTGTCATTCTTATCGTGGCTGACAGATTTTTGTTCACCGCTCTTTCTCAACCAGATGTGCTTGTTTCAGGAGTGGCAATCATAAAACAACTTTCAACCATTGTTTCTGTGATTTTTGGCGGACTGCTGTATAAAGAACCTAAACTTCAATATAAGTTGATATATTTGGCATTTATTTTGGTAGGCATCGTTATTGTTGTTATTTGAACTGGGAATACATCAAGCGAGTATGTCACTATCAGATTATTTCTGGGCGCGGCGGGAAGATGTCAAGTTAGGACAGTATATAAAACAAAAAAGCATATCGGTTGATATGCCTTAATAATACTTTATTGTAGCCAATCTCTTTCGGTTGTTTCATCCCATATATCTTTTAAAAGTTTACCATCAATTTTAGCATTGTTTATAAAATCTTCCTTTGTCATAAATGTTTGCAAATGTCCACCATTGAAATCATTCATTTTAATGATTTCTTTGTTTTCATCGGATGCGAGAATTAACTCGTAGTAAATATTTTTGTATTTAAATTGAACTTCGCTATACACATATAATGCTTCGATAAAATCTTCTAGGTCAGGTTTAAAAGGTTTGCCTTCACTATAAAGTTTTTTCGCTTTGTTTAGTGAGATTAAGTTTGGATAAATAACTCTGTTTTTAAATTTATTTGCATATTTATCCAATTTCCAACCGCAGTTTTCGCACTCTCCATTCCCATATTGGTCTTTCAAACATTTATTTCCGCAAACAGGGCATATGGCTGAAAGTTTTCTTTTAAATGGACTATCTTTTCCGCAAATAGGACATGAGCCATTATTTGTGTCTATTGTTACATAATGCCCGCAGTCACATTTGTAATTTGTGGTTGAAAAATTTTTAGACGGCTTGATTATAAATTTTTCCACCACACTAAAAATTTGTTCAAGATTTTCAAAATCTGCATAGATAATAAATTTAGTGTCCTTTGATTTTTCGATATTGATTTTCGTTTGTGCTAAATTTTCAGAATTATACAGTTCTTGTTGATAATTATGTCCATAAATAAGATATTTGAGATTTGCAAAAACTTTTAAATCAAGAGATAAAATTTCTTTTTTGTTTGGATAAAGCTTGATATATCCTATATAGCTTTTGTTTGTATAGACATCAAAAAAAGTCTCCGTTTTTATTTCTTTCAGTTTAAAGCGGATAACGGGAATAGGATATAATTCATTTGAAAATTGTTTTCTAATTTTTATCCTATGTCCATAATGAAAATCTAACGCGTGGTCAACACAATTCTGGCCAAGAAATTTTGACATATTCTCCATTTTTTCAAATGCAGACGCGTATAATTTGTTTAAATTTTTGACAGTTTTTCTCATGTTTTTGATTATATCATATTATTCTTGTTATTTAAACAAATTTTTTTTAAGTCATCTTTAAGTCAAAACATTGTTCAAATAAGTTATAATCATAATGGTTTAAAAATAAAATACAATATGAAATTTTTAACAATAAAAAAGGCACATTGTGCCGTTCTTTTGATTGCTGTAATTATAATTTGCGTTATTGTCGGTGTTTGTTATGCGGTTGAGGCAACAAGTTCGCCGAAGGCGGTGCACACCATTGTGATTGACGCTGGACACGGCGGAGTAGATGTCAAGTTAGGACAGTATGTTTTTTCAAAAAAAACCACATATTTTTTAGATATGTGGCTTTTTCTTATTTATAAACACCATTATCGGTTATATACTTCTGGACTTCTTCAAATTCATCTCTAAAATTAAATGTGATTTCAATATTATTGTATCCATAAATTTTTATTTTTTTGATAAGTATTTTAACTATCTCTCTATTAAGTTTTTTAATGTTTTTGTATTTAACGAAATTGCTTATAAACTTATTTTCAGTTGGATTTTGAATTTCTTTTTCTTGTAGTGATTGTAATTGTAGTGTCTTATAATTCTTTTCAAGTTCTTTCTTTCTGGTTTGATATTCGTTTAATGAAATCTTTGTTTCTCTATACAATTGGTATAGTCTATCTTTTTCATTATCAATGTTTTTTAATCTGTTTTCTATTGTTTGTTGTGACAGATTTTTAGCATTAGACAAAACTCTTTTTTTATATTTATCAATTTCTTTAATTGTTCTTTCAAAATCACACGCAATCTTTACATATTGTTGAATGATTTTCAAAACGATTTCTGACAATTTATCTGTGCGAATTAATGGACTATCACAAAGAGACATTCTTTTTAGTTTGCATTTGTAGAAAGAATAGTCCAAATATTTGTCATCTGTATATGTCAACTTATTTCCACAATGTCCACAATACAAAAGTCCAGAGAAATAGTTATCATTTTTCTTTGAAGATGTTGTTTTTTGAAAATAATTTGAAACATCACGTGATTTTATTATTTCTTGAACTTGATAAAACAAGTCTTTATCAATAATTGGTTCGTGAGTGTTTTCAATAATTATCCATTTATCTCTTGGCAATTTAACCCATTTTTTCTCTTTGTAATTTATTTTATTTCTTCTATTTTGACAAGTGTTTCCAATATAAAATTCACTTGTTAAAATTGTTTTGACAGTATCTGAACTCCAAATATGTTTCAAAGTTGAAAGTCTATTAGAGTAATAATCGGGTTTTAAACTTTGTTTATATTCACTTGGTGTCAAGATATTTTCAATTGACAATTGTTTTGCTACACCAACATAAGATTTCTTTTCAATAAAAAGGTTGTAGATGTGTTTGATGACAGGTGCAACTTCATTATCTATTTCAAGTTTATTTTTTTCAACAAGACTTCTCTTGTATCCATAAGGGGCAAAGGGTGCAGTGAACTGACCTTTCTTTTGTCTTGAAGAATATGATATTTTTGCCTTAATAGAGCAATCTTTTAAATATTCTTCATTCATAATGTCAGACAAACCCATTAATAGAACATCGGCCTTTTCAGGATTTGTAAATGTGTCTAATCCATCATTTATCGATATGAACCTTATGTTATACAAAGGGAATATGGATTGAATATAATTACCGACTTCAACATAATTTCTGCCGAAACGAGAAAGGTCCTTAACAATGACGCAATTTATTTTTTTATTAAAAATATCTCCTAACATTGTTTTAAAAGCAGGTCGATTAAAATTCCCACCAACATAACCATCATCGACAAAAAATTGAAAAGAAGAAACATTTTCAAGATTATTAACAAATTGGGTTAGCAAGTTCTTTTGTGATTTTACACTTTCACTTTCAACATTTCTTTTATCTTCTTCTGATAATCTTATATAAAGAGCTACATTGTATTTTTTAGATTTATCGACAGTTTGATATCTACTTGTTCTAGCCATTTGCGTTCACAACCTTATTATTAGTTTCAAGCAAAGCTCTATTGTTTTGGATAAATTCCAATGCCCAAGCATATTGGTCTTTATATTTAATGTCTATTTCAATGTAATTTGCATTGTGTATCCAAATATTATCAATTAGGTCCACAATCATTTTTCTATCAAGTTTATCGATATTTCTATATTTTTTAAAGTGTTGGATAAATTCATTATCGCAACAAGTGCCTTGCTTTATTTCTTCAATTTGTGTTTTTAAATTGTCAATGTCATTCAAAATAAGGTTATATTCATTTGTAGCTTTATCTTTATATTTTTGATATTCAGTTTGTGTGATAATACCAGCTCTATAATCAGGATATAGACCATCTATAAATTGTTCTTTCTTTTGTAAATCGATTTTTTTAGTTGCTAAAATTTTTTCTAAATTCGATGTGTCTGTTGTTGTGCATTTTACTTTATTGATAAATTCAACAATTTGTTCAAAATTTGTTGCAACATTAATGCAAGATTTAATGTATTCCAAAACACAATCTTCAACTTTTTGTGCGTTTATGTGATGACTAGAACAAATTGACTTTCCACAATTTTTATATGTTGAGCAGACATAGTATCTGATAAAGGACTTTTTATCCCAAGTTTTAGATTTTTTTATACTCATACCATGTTTACATTCTGCACAATGTATAAAACCAGCAAAAAGATTTAATTCACCTTGAAAACAAACTCTTGTATCGCGTTTTAACAATAATTGTGCTTTGTTAAATGTTTCTACATCAATAATTGGTTCTACTGCATTTGGAACTCTTATATAGTTTTCTTCATCGACCTTTCTAAACTTATCAATCTTATAACTTATTTTTTGTCGTTTACCTTGAACCAATGTTCCTATATAAATCTCATCTTTTAAAAGACGGGCGATTATTGTATCCTTCCAACCAGTTTTTGAATATCCATTTACATATTTATTAATTCCGTGCAAACTTTTGTAAACAGCAGGCGAAGGGATACCTTCTTCATTTAGAATTTTTGCGATTTTTGTTTTTGATAAACCACTAACAAAATCTTTAAAAATTCGTTTAACAATCTCTGCCGCTTCTTCATCAATAATTAGTTTATTGCGATTATCTAGTTGTTTTTTATAACCATAGGCGGCATAAGTTCCAACAAATAATCCATTTCTTTTACGTGCCTCTTGTGCCGATTTTATTTTTAAAGACAAATCTCGACAATAACTTTCGTTCATTATATTTTTAACAGGCACTATTATATTAGAAACAGACTCTGGACGAAGATAACTATCACAATTGTCAATCTTTGCAATAAAACGAACATTTAATAGTGGAAATACAACTTCTAAATAATTACCGACTTCAACATAATTTCTGCCGAAACGAGAAAGGTCCTTAACAATAACACAATCAATTTTTTTATTTTTTATATCATTTAACATACGTTGAAAACCGGGTCTATCAAAATTTGTTCCAGTAAAACCATCATCAACATATTCATCTATAAGTTCTATGTCATTGTATTGATTAACAAAATCGGTTAAAATTGCTCTTTGTGTAGTTATACTTTCACTTTCAGTTTTATTGCAAGTTCTCATGTTATAGATTGACTTATCATTCTCAACATCTTCTCTTGATAATCTAATATAAAAACCAGCCTTCCATATTTTTTTAGGGGGCTGGTTATTCATTTTATCATTAAAACTCATAACATGCTCCTCTGAAAGCTTGGCATGTCATGTATCATTCAACACGCCTATATGATATCACATTTAATTTAATTCGTAAAGTATTTTTTTAGTTTTTTATACATTCTTTTAGGTAATTTTCAAATTTTTCTTGAAAAGTTGAACCATTATTATTGAAATTTACTTTAACAACAACATCTCCAACTTTAAATAAATATGGGTTTTTGACTTGTTTTACAAAGTCAACAATTTTTTCTTGTATAGGTTGATTGACATTTATCTTTATATTTCTAATATCTACCAAGTCATCAATATTAAAATCAATATCGTCAATTATATTTTCATTCATTGCTAGGTCCTTCATACATTATATATATTGTAATTTTGGGGTATTTTATGACTTGGCACTAGACATTTTTCTTGATTTTTCTTATTTAACATTTTACAATCCTCCTACATTTCACTTTGTCTTAAATCTTCTATGTCTTGCTCAATTTGATAGATTAAGTCATCAATTAAATTTTCAAAATCACCAATTGTAATATTTGCAAGATTGCCGTATCCGTCAAGTCTATACATATCATCACTATATGTGTCATTAATAAAACATCTTAATCTGTCAACACCGTCTTTTGCTTCTTTCTCTAAAAAATAATCTAAATCATCATCTTCAAGAAAATCTGATTGGCGTAAATTGTCGATGTAATAAGTGCAATTTTCATCATCAAATTCTTCAAGTATTTTATAGATTTTATCGTAGTTATCCTTGGTAAATACACCTAAGTTTTCTTTTGCTTCATTTAGTTCTTTTATAAGTTTTTTTCGTCTGGTTATTTCTCTCATAGTTAAACCTCACTTTTTAGATAAGGTGTTAATCTTTCTGCAACACGTTTAATCATTACAGGAGGAACGGACATTCCACATACATAGGCAATGTTATCTAAATTTTCAGATAAAAAATTGAAATCTTGTGGGAATGTTGAGATAGCGATAATATCTTCTTTTGATAAGTATCTCTTATCATTCCACCTTATGTTGTTGCAATGGGCGGTTATCGTTGGGGCAACTTGGTCGTCATACACAAAACAGTAATTAAAAAAAGAACTCTTGTTTCTTAATCTTCTACAAGCGTTCTCTAAATTTCTATCTCCATATTTGGCATTTTTTACTAATGTTGAGATATTCTCACCTAAATCTCTTTCAGCACCTTGTGGGGTCATTATTTGGGCAAAAACAATAGGTTTAAACAAAAACGACATATTCAGTTTGTTCAAATCAACATTTAATTTTGTTGCAATAAAGAAAATCCGGTGTCTTTTTTGTGGAATACTCATTTGTTCACCTTTAAGAAGCCAATGCTTTACTTGATACCCAATAGAATGAAAATGTTTATAGATATTTTGGACGTATCGCCAAGCATTACCTTTGGTAAGTCCTTCAACATTTTCCATAACAACGAATTTAGGTTTAAGTTTATTTACAGTTTCAATAAAGACAAAAGATAAATCATCTAGTGTTTGTTCTTTTTGTCCTTCCCTGAATTTTTTTAACTTACCCCAAGTTTTTTCTCTTAATCCGGCCATAGAAAATGTGGTGCATGGGGGACTACCATCTAGGATATCCAAATTAAACAATTCTTCTGGAATTTCATTATTAGGAAGATTATTAAAATCTCGAATATCCATTAAAAAATTGTATTTTGGATTATGATTAGTAAGATAGATGTTGTTCATACGTTTGTCAATTTCCAAACAACCAATCACATCGTATCCTGCTAATTTATATCCCATAGTAGAGCCCCCACCACAAGCAAAACAACTGAACACTTTTAACCCATTTGCTTTGGGATAATCCTTAAAATGCCAATACCAATCATCACTGTTTTTTTCTTTGTATTCATCAAAGTCACTACCCAACATATCAAATATTGATTGTTGCATAGTTAAACCTCACTAACACATTTCTTCTTGATTAACTTTCCTCATCGCCTGTTTAATGATGTTATTGACAAAAAATTTAAAACCTTCTTCATCGTTGATTAAAGCCTCATTAGCGTCCTTATAATCAACACTATTTGTTAAGATATATTTTATTTTGTTTTGTTTAAAAAAATCTGCCAAATCATCGGTTGCAGAAAATCCTGCTTCATCATTATCAAGCGCAACTATATATACTTTCTTTTTATCTAAATCTAAATTTTTAAATTTATTTATATTACAAGCACTACCAAGAGCAATAGCATTTGCACCAATACTTTCAAAACTCATACAGTCAAATTCGCCTTCTGTTATAAAACAAAATGGTATATCATTAGTTAAAGCTGATTTATTAAAAATATCAGTGTGATTGCCTTTTGTTTTGTAATATCTAAATTCAGTATCTGTCTTATCAATATTCCTTGCTGTAAACGAATTTTTAGTTATTGGGATTATAATTGCTTTTAGTTTTTTATTTCCAAAATTGAACTCATTATAGCCTAAATTGAACTTTTTTGCAGTTTTTTCATCAATTTTTCGCTCTTTTAGATAGTTTTTTGCAGTTTTTTCATTTTCGAGTGCATTTTCCCATACTTTATATGCTTTTGTATAATCTTTTAATTCAACATTGTTTTCGTCAACTTCATCTTGTTTTTTTTATAGGTTTTGTTGTCGAAATAGTTTTTCCAAAAGCATAGTAATCTAATGCCTTTTTAAAAGCTTCTTTTTGTGGTAAATTTTCCATAATTGAGATTACATCAAAAAGATTGTATGAAGCACCACAACCAAAACAATAAACTCTGTTATCATTAAAATATTTCATAGAAGCATTTTTATCTAAATGGTTAGGATTAATACAATGGAACATTTTACTTGTGTTGATGTTATGACTTTCTAAATAATTTTTTAGATTTGATTTTACAAATTCAATTTCTATTGAAGATAAACTTTTCAACTTTGTTCCGCCACATCTAACATTTCATTTTGCAGGAAATAGCCAACGGTTGAAATTCTATCATAAGTTTGTTGGGTTAGTGTATCTTTATGTTCAACAACAGCAGCTGCACCTACAAATGATAATTGAAGAAAAGTCATATATACACAAGTTTTATCTATATCGTTAGCATAAAAAGTAAACTGTTTTAAATAGTTTATATCTCTATTTTTCATTTCTTCAATAAATGCAATCAATAGACCACCACTTCCACAACAGGGGTCATTAACAGTTATATGTTTTTTTGATAAATCCATTCCGGCAATATTAATTCTGGACATAAGTTGACTTACTTCATAAGGCGTAAAATATTGACCCTTATCGGTTTTTGCAAATTCATCTATCACACGCATATATAATTTGCCAAGATAATCATCAGGGGTATTATATATGTTAGACAGTAATGTTGTGATGTTGTCTAATATGCTCTTTATTGTTTTCATATCATCTCTATATTTATATTTAAACTTATCCATTGTTTCAAGTTGATTTTGTCGCTGTGGACGGTTTAATAACAAAGCTGTATATTCTATGCAATCACAAAAAACACTTTTAATGTCATATCTATATTGCAAAGTTGATAATTCTTTAATTGTGTTATCAATAAGTTTATTTGTTATTATGCTTTCCATATCACATCTCCGAGTCGTTTTGGTTTCTGTGTTTTTCTTTGTATTTTTCAAGTGCCTTTTTCAACTCTTTTTCAAGTTTTTCGTTTTCAGTTTTTTGCAGTGCTATATATTTATCCAAAAATTTCATATCCTTTTCATCTAGTTCATATTTAACACCACAAGCACAGGTTATAAATTGCAATCCACAAGCAGGGCAACGTTCAATATCACACATATCTAAATGTTTTTCTCCAACATGAACGCCACAATCACCACAAGTAGGCTTGTCACTATCACCAACCCAATCATCATCTTCATCACCAAAAAGAATTGGGTCATATAGTTTACCTTTAATAAGATATTTAACTCCCATAAATCCTCCTACTGTTTTTCTGAAATTTTTACTATTTTTTCTGCAAAATAAGTCCAATTTTCATCATTCAAATAACTTTCAAATAAGTCATCTGGCACATAGATTTTTTCTATATTTTCAGGTAGCGCATTGGTATTTCGTAGTGTGACAACCGTATCGCTATTCAAAGTTAATTCTGTAAAAGATGTGCAATTTGCAAAGGCATAGTTATATATTGATTTAACAGACTTTGGCAGTTCAATTTCTTTTAAACTAGGACAATTTTCAAATGCACTTGTGCCGATATATTGCAATCCTTCACTAATGTTAACCATTTCAAGATTTGGGTTGTCCATAAACACACCTTCCGCCATTCCGTAAACATTTTCTGGAATTGTTATCTCGGTTATTGCGGTATCTGCAAAAATCCAATGTTGAAGATAGTTCAATGATTTAGGTATGTTGATTGATTTAAGTCCCCAACAGTTTTGAAACGCTTGAATACTTATATAATTCACACTATCTGGCAACACAAGTTCTTCAAGTGCGGGGCATAGGAAAAAGACAGCATTTTCAATTTCGGTTAGAGATTCTGGCATGTTTATCTTTTTCAAACTTTGAGCGCCAGCAAAACAAGAGCTTCCTATTTTTGTAATTGTGTTAGGCAAATGCACACTTACAATAGAGTTATCATTTCTAAATATTTCCTCGCCAACTTCTAGTGTTGTATAGTCATCTCCTTGAATTGTTTTTCGCCAAGTAAAAGTCATACTATATTTGTAATCGTAATATTCATAGCCATTTTCATCAGTTGTGTAGCCCGATAAATTTTCTATCACATAATCTTCAACACCTATTCGTTCTGCACGTGAAGTCAATTCATATTCGTTTGTGTCAATCATTTGCATTTCAACAGGGTCCGACAAAGAATAGGTTGCTGGCACAACAAGTTCAGTTTCTTCGCCAATATAATCAACCCAAACACCGTCTTCATTAAAGATGTAGTTTTCTAAATCCTCAACATTAACGAAGCTTAGTTCTGGCATTTTTGTTTGTGCAATTCCAATGACAAAGCCAAATCCTAAAAAAATCAACAAAATAATAAGGGCAATAGATATTCCCTTGCTTTTTGTTTTATTTTCACTCATAAAGTTCTCCTAATTGTCAAAATTCATTTAAAGATAACTTTCTTGTTCCTTTAAAAGTGCATTAAATAAAAAATCAAATTTATGTTCACTTCTGTCTTTCATCTCACTAATCATATCTTCAAAAGATGTAAATTCAAACACTCCCATACATTCTATGGGTTCATCATTTTGGTCGGTAATATTGAAGGCATAGTATTGTGGAATACCACGAAGCCATCTATCATATTCTTCGACTTCCGTTTCAATCATAGTTCTACAAACATCATAGCTTCCTATATCATCAGCCATATTATGCTTTTTTAAAGTTTCTTTTAAAATGTAAATATAGCCAACTTGTCCACTATCCCAAGGGTCCATAAAATCGTGTGTTGATATTGCAAGCCCAGAATGGTCAAGAAGATAAAGTGGCATAATGCAAGCCACTTTATCTTTGTTTTCTTTATACCATTCATTAAAGTCACTTGGTGTTTTAAAATTGTGTTCATCACCAAGTTGATATCTTCTATGAAAACAGACCATATTTGTCACATTTGTATCTTTATAATATTCTCTTGGGTCCTCGACATCATCTTCAAAGACTGTTAAAGTCAAGCCTTTTCTTTTAATTGACATTCTGTTTTCCATATCACATCTCCGCAACTAATTTTTTATATTCTTTGTATTTGTGTTTCATAATTGCTTCCAGAACATAGAAATCTTGATATAAATCTAATCCTTTTGGTAATTCAAAAAATTTAGAATATTTTTTGCAAAATTCCACTGCTTTGTTTGAAATATCCACATTGTCACCTGTTTCAGGGTCAAATCCAACAAAATAACAGGTTCCACAAACACAATCTTCATATTCGGGCAACCAAAAATTCCCGGGCAATTTATCAAGTTTGCCTTCTTCGTTTACATATAAATCAACATTGTTAATACCGGGCATTTCGACACATTCAATATATCCACCGACAATTTCTTGAAAAGTTTTCAAATCATCATCGACTTCTTTGATGACAGGTTCTTGTCCCGGTTCTTTAATCATTATTTTTATTTTGTTCATTGGCACTCCTTTTTGATAGATATTCTTTATATCTCATAAGTTCCCAATCCGAAATATAAAAAGCTTGTTGAATTGAAACAGCAAGAATAGGTCTTATACTCTGTCTTTCTTCGGGGGTATATTCTTTTAAACTTTCTCTTAATGTTCTCAATTTTGTCAACAAATCTTGTTTAGAAGAAAAGTTGATATCTTGTAAAATAAATGCAAGTTCTCCACCAATGTTCATACTATTCCACCTCACTTTCAGCTTGTTTTTTCTTTGTTCGTTTAGGTTTTGTTTCTTTTAATTCTTCCTTTTCTTCTATTTTTTCTTCTTTACTTTCAGATGAATTTTCGATAGTTTCTTTTTGCTTTGTTTTCTCTCTGTTTAAGCTTCTGATAGCATATTCAATTGAACTTTCTACATTTGCGATAATTTGTTTTGATACAGAACGGATTTTTTGTAGGTTAGTCTTAAACAAAGCAAGATTGTCATCAGTCCAATTTTGAATATTGTCAAAATCATATTCTGGCAATTCTAGACCAAGTCGAGAGTTTACAGCGTAAATGGTTCCGTAAAGTTCAATATCATCTATTTCTGCGATGTCATCAGATTTAACACCGTTAAAATGTCTTGATTTCAATGCAATTTGTGAAACGGATTTAATAAGGGCGTTGGTAGTTTCATCTAGTGTCATACCATTTTTAATGTGAATAACCTTATTTTCTTCATCAATTGAAAAATTGTCAGTTGTATCATCATAGGCGAATGTATAATCTTTTGCGGTATATTCAAGTGCTTTTTTAGTGTTATCAAAGAATTTTGCAAGAGTTTCTTTATTAGTGTTTAGATATTCAAAGGGTTTTCCTTCTGTTTGTGAGATATCAAAAACATATCCAACTTCAACTTTAAGTTTTTCAATACCGTCAACATAAATCTTTCCGTCTTTTTCTTTCCCACCAAGATTGTTGCTATAAATATGATGAGAGATGATTTTTATTGCTTTTTCATTCTTTTTAATGTTTCTTTTGTAAAAATTCCATTCTGTAAGTCTTTTTACACAAGTTGCATTAGGATTTTGTGTTAGAATGAGAATATCATTATCAATTGTATGGTCTGCAAAAAGACCAATATTTCTTAAAATAGATTTGACTTGTCCTTCTTTTAAAAATTTCAAATAATTTTCGTTTGCAACATTAGTCAAATCTTCAAGTGTAATCATTTTATTTTCCATAATTTCTCCTTAAATTTGATTTTTTATTTCATTTGTGTTATTATTAAATAAAGGGGGCAGTGTGACAAGAATAAAGTTTAAATATTTATTTCCTTTAATGCTTTTATTAGTTTGCTGTTTTGTGTTTGTTGGTTGTGATAATCAAACTAAAAGCAATCCAGTTGATGACCCATATCAAGGGCATATTGTTTATGAGTTATCATTAGATAATCAATGGAAATATTTTGATGTTGTTTCAACAAGAACAAGTGTTGATACTTTTCAAACATTTAGTGGTATTAGACAATGTAATTATGATAGTGTTTATTACGAAATTGCCGGTCTATTAGATTTTGTGATTTATGATAATGTTGTTCTAACGTTTGAATATAAAATATTAGACCAATATGATGAAACAATTGAATATATTGCTACTTATCAATTAGAGCTTGCTGCTAATGGTTGTGGTAGGCTTTCTATACCTTATACAGATATATCAGAAGAAATACAAGATGATTTTCCTTATGATAGTGTGGGCTTTTGTAAAAGGTATCTTAAATTAAAATCTATCTCTGGTAAGGTGGTTTTCTGATATGATACAAGAAAAATTTTTTAATATTAATGGATTTAATGATGTCTATATGCCTGTTGGCAAAATTATAGAAGCTTCGCAAGAGTTAGAACAAACATTTAAGCGATATGCCTTTCTTAAAGGGGTTAAGCTAGAAAATTTAGAATTTAGAACATTGAATAAATTAAACAATGAATTTCATCAAAAAGGGTTTTATAATGATGAGCTTTATGAAAAGTTAAAATTTATTATAGATAGGCGTAATTATATCAATCATGAACTGTTTTTAGAGTTGCGAAAAACTAACATTGTTGATTACAATAAAGTTTCTGACAATCTTAATGCTATACTATTCCTTATATATGAAGCTTCCGATTTAATAGAAAATTTTATTGATGAAATTAATGGCCAATCAGGCAATAGACCAACAATATTTGATAAATAAACATTAAAGGTTTTCTAAATAGAAAATCTTTTTTATTTATCTTCAAACATTTGCTTTACAAGTGGTGTTGCAACAATTCTTATGTTTGTTCTATTTGCTGGGCCACTAATAAGAAAGGCACTTCCTCTTGGCAAATTGACAATGTTCTCGGTTTCGTTCTCGTTGATTTGTCCTGCTTTTTCATAAAGAGTGCAAAGGTCCGACATATCATTAGGCGACAACGAAAAGATAAAAGAATATTGCGAAACATTGATAATTGCAGATGACTTTCGTGCAATTTCTGGACTTCCCACAAAGTCTTTAAGATTTTGTGTGATAACAATTTGCATACCGTTATACTTTCTAATACGCTTTGCTAAGTTATACATAAAATCAAGAGCAATCGGGAATTTTTCATCGATAAACACGTGTGCTTCATCAATTGCAATTACAATTTTTCGATTTGCATTGTAAAGCAAGTTGTAATCTCTGTTTTTAATAACCTCATTGTCAAGCCACTTTAACACTAAAAGCATTTGAGCATTGCCAATCACATTGTTTTTGTTTGCAAGCAATTTTTGAAAGTTAAAGCAAACAAAATTTTCTTGTGGGGCAAAGGTTGTAGGGCCATTCCAAAGAGCACTGTTTCTTCCACCTTTTTTAAATTTTGAAATATAGTTCGACAAGACTTTATAGCAAGAAAGGTTATATTCATCTTTTTCAATCTTAATCTTATTTTCAATTTCTTCGGTAAGGTCTTGGAAGATAGGATAATCATTTGCAGAAAGTTTTGTTAAGTCAGTTTGAGCATTTATTCCTTTTTTGTTGTAAACATCAAGAATAACTTTGTTTAAAAGTTCCAAACTATCACTATTTATTCCTTGCAAGATTAGTCTAAAAAATTCTTCCAAGAATTGAAGATGTGAATAGAAAGAGTTGTTGCTGCCGTCTTGGTTTTCATCATCAAGACTTACGATAATGTGAAATGGATTTATTCTGCCTTCTTTTGCACTTGAAACATCTAACACTTTCCCATAAAGGTTTTTAGTTAGATTTGTGTATTCATTTTCGGGGTCAAGAATAAAGATTTTAGCGTTATCGCTGGCAAGTTCAGCCAGTAGCATTTTTGTTGCAAAACTTTTTCCAGAACCGGGTTTTCCAATAATGACTGTGTTAGAGTTAACTCTTTCGTCATCTCTCTTGAAAAAGTCCACAAAGGTTGGTAATTTGTTTTCACCAATAAGCAAGCCATTTTCATCAAGAATTGCATTGCTAACAAACGGGAAGCAACTTGCAATGATTGAAGAATTTAGTCCACGAGATATATTCGTTTTGTTGTATGTGTTGATATTAGATGAAAAATAACTTTCAATCTGACGACCGAACATTTCACTATACTTAAAGCCAAACTCTCTCAATTTTCTTCTTACATACTTTTTGTTTTCCACATTTTTGTCAACATCATAACTTGTGACAATAAGGGTTGTGTCAAAGAAAACTTCATTGTCGTTTTGTAATCCTTCAAGCAAAATTTGTAAGCTTTCAAGATGAGTTTGCCTGTCAATTTGCGAACTCGCTTTGCCGAGTGTGTTTTGAGAAAGGATTTCATTTATTGCGTTATCAATTCGCTTAATGGCCTTATATTTTTCAACGGGTTTACACTTCATCACAACTTTTGTGTTAGGAATATCAAACAACTGTTGACCCCAAGCATTTTCCACTTTTAAAGGAAAGTCCGTTATTACAAAATGCGTTAAAATCTTACCATTTTGTTTTGTCGATAATGTTTTAAACTGAACACTCTCGGGGTATATGTGTTGCATATATTCTTTTGAAGAATAGTTATCAAATTCTCTTTCATCAAAGTCTTTGTCATAGGAATATTTTAAGAAGATAGCAAGTTCTTTATCATTAAGTCTTTTAGCTTCCAAATTTCCATTGTTTAAAGTCTGTTCAATGATTTCAAGCGAGTTTTCAAGACTTTGTTTAGAGATGTCGTGCAAGGCGATATAATATGCACTTGCATATATTTTTTCGTTTGTATTTAAAGTTTCAATTAAATTCATTCTATCTTCAATAACTTCAACTCTTTTTCTAAACTCATTTTCGGTTAGGTTTTTATTCTCATTCTCTGCGATAAGTTTTTGAATTCGATTTAACTCATTATTGAGATAGTTATCGAAAATAATCGGTTTTTCAAGTTTTATGATGTCATATTCTTGAAATAATCCTACATTTTTCAATGTGTTTGAAACAATGCCTTCAATTAAAAAGTTTTGCTTGTTTTCAGAGAGCATATTAAATTCAATAGGTTTAATTTCAATAACACCAGTAAAACTTCCGTCTTTTTGATTTATGCAATTATCTTTAATACTTGCATAAGGGATAATTGTGCTTATATGTGTGCCTTTTTTGTTTTTATAAAAACTTTTCTTTGCAACACCAAATTTAACTGCAAATCCTAATGCTTGATAAAGTTTAATATCTCCAATAGGGATATACATTGGTGCTGTCACGAAAAGCACTACCATTGCAAGCACATATTTATTTGGTAAATTGCTTGTGACGATTAGCGCAATAAAGGCAAGGGCAATAATGCCTAATATCACATCGTAAATGCCGATGCCTTTATAGAACTGCAATTTAACCTTCGTGTTTTTCGGTATTATCCGCATTGTTCTGCTCCTTTATAAGAATTGATTTTCCTTGGGCATGATTTATAAAACTATCACCTTTAACAACATTCTTTGCTCTTGGGATAATGTTCTTTGTCATTCCAACAATTCCACCAGTGGTAAGGTCTTTAATCATACCAATAGGCATTGTGGCAATACGTGTTGGCATACCTCCGTATTTAGCAAGTTTACTCGGTTCAGTTGCTTTATTGAGATATGTTTTACTTGGCGTTGCGCCAAACGATGATTTAAGTCCAGAGATTGAAGAACGGGTTGATTTCTTCGTGTCAACAAATCTTTTTCCACCAAGTATAGCTCCACCAATAGTTGCACCAGTTGCCGCTGTTGTTTTTATGATGTGACCACCAGTTCTCATATTGGCAATAAGTTGAGCAGTTTCATTTCCACCGGCAGTATTGCCTGTAAGTTGGGCGATAACAAGATTTGCTTTTGTGACAGCAAATGCTCCACCAATTAAGAATAAGATTTTCACAATTCCATTTTTAAAGCTGTCATTGAAGAATGTTATTGCTTGAACTTGTGGAATGATAATGAAAAACAAATTCATAGAGAGTATAATTCCATAGGCTCCTAAAACTTTTGCTATGGTCATCTCTTTCCAAATCCTAAAACGATTACCATCATCAACAGGAATTGTGCTAACACTGACAGGAGAAATGATAAATAATAAAACAATATCAAAAATTCTTTGAATAAAGGTCACTGCACTCATTACAAACATCACCATTATTACAATAGAACCAAGTATTCCAACAAGAAAATCAATATCTCTTATGCTGTAATACTGACTTACTACACTTAAATCAAAATAATCCAATTGTCCAGTCAAGAATTGTCTTTCAATCTCTGCTCGCATAGCGGGGTCCCCAATATAAGCATATTGTCCACTTGTGATTAAGATTTGTCCGCCAAGACTTGCTGTTCCACCTGCTTCAAGAACATAGGGGTTCATACTTGCATTGATTGCACCCATAACAACATTTGTTAAAGTTATTCCTGCAATTAAAATGAATGGCACCATAAGGAAGATTGCAAAACTTTGAAATGACCTTGCAAGAATTTGTCCTTTGCTTCGTTTGTTCTCGCCATTTGCATATTCACTGCGAATTATAGCAATAATGACAAATATAACAAGCAAGATTATAGCAATTAAAAAGATATAAAAGAATGTTGTCTTAACCGTGTCCGACAAGATGAAATGTGATAGTAAATCAGTTTCTTCACCGTCAATGTTAACAGTATCTATTCCTGCTAATGTGTAAAAGATTTCACGAATAAAATCGATGATATAACAAATAGTTTTTTGAAAGCCATATAGCAAATCAAAAATCCAATTTGTCAACCAATCCATATACTATTCCTCACTCAAAAAGAACAGCATATTGTCAAATACAAATTGGGTTTCGGTGTTCTGTGAAATGGCAACATAAAACTCATCTTCTGCACTTACTTCAACTGCACTTCCAAGAGTTAAATTAACATCTGTAAAAACTGAATTTTCAAATGTTAAAGTTGTAGAATTAAGCACTTCTTCATTTTTCATAAGAGAGAAAGTTATAGTTGTATTGTCGGTTGTTTTTACGATAAAATCAACTCCTAAACTATTAAAGTTTTGAGATTGGTTAAATTTAATTTTTGTATAATTTTTGTTCTGTATTTCATCGTTAAATTGTGTTTCGTCAACGAGAAGCGACATATCATAAGTTAAGCTTTCTTCATCTTGAACATCGCAAGTCACACCCATAACCACTTCTTTTAATTCTTCTTCTGGCAGAGTGTTATTACCACCACTTGAAGCGCCACAAATGATAATCAAAAAAACGATGAAAACTGTGAGCAAAATACCTGCTCCTATTAGAATTTTATTTCTCATATTTTATTCTCCTTTTTATTAAGTTGTAATCTGTGTGCCGACCCAATCCTGCAATATTGGCATAGCAATTTTTAGTCCAACAATTAGAACGAAAATCACCACAAAACCAATTATCGCTCCTATAAGGTCTTTCTTTGCTTTTTCTCGCGAACCAGCCTCATCTGCCTTCGCAAGTTTAACACCAAGCACAATACAATAGATTGTTCCAATAGAACCAACTAAGCCAATTGCTGGCCAAAGAATAGCATTTAAAACTTCCAATACAGGTGCGAGTATTGGGTTAAAATCGATAGCTGCAAGCATACTCATCATAAAAATTTATCCTCCAAAAAATAATTTTTTCATTTTCTATTTCTCCTTTTCTATCTTTAATTTTGTGTTGAAAAAAGAAGTGGGCGTCCCACTTGCTTATAAGGGGAATATGGTTCAAAATTGTTTCTTTTTTAAGCATTAGGGGTGAATCGTCTAAAACACTTTATTTATAAGGGTTTTAGCAACACCAAAATGCGATTTTGAGCCTATTCCTTATCCTGTTTCTTCTAAATTTGCATAGTATCCCTATCAAATTTCGGCATTTTCATCATTCTCATCGTCAAAATCATCTGTCACAGTGGTTTCTTCAATTTCTTCCACAGTTTCCTCTTTGTAATAGTGATGACGAGATTTTACAAGCAAAATTATTATTAAAATCACAAGCACTCCAAGTCCGGCAAGCACAGCAATACTTGCACTGTTTAACGAATAAACTCGTTCAAAAGTATAGGTTGTAGAGTTGCCAGCTTCATCAGTTAAAGTGATAATGAATTGACCACTCTTTTCAATTTCTTCTCCAAGAGTATAGTCAAAATAAACTCCGTCGACCATAACTACGAGTGTGCAATTTTCTTCGCTTATGTTTTTCATTGACACAAGATTTTTAGTTGTTCCACCATTCTCAACTCCGACAAGTTCAAGTGTTGGTGGTGTGGTGTCAATCGTGATATTAAATGAATATTCAATTCCAGAATTATTGTCTAAAATGTTGACCGTGTAAAGTCCTTCATCATAGAGATAAAGCCTTCCATCAGTGATTGTAAACTCATAATTTTCATTGTCTTTTATCACACTTTTGACTTCAATATTTTCTTGTAAAAGATGTTTTAAAGACTGCTTATTTTTGTTGATAATATAGAAATAAAAACTTTGTTTATTTCCTAAATCATCTTTAAGAGTAAAGGAATATTCGCCTTCATCATTTAACACTTGCTCAAAAGAATAATCAAAAGTTTGTCCGTCTTTTAGCATTACAATTTGTAGATTTTCATAAGCGATAATTCTCACTCCACCATTTGAAATTCCACCATAATATGTGTTGATTTCAAAGTCGATTTTCTTATCAATTGTAAACTCAAAATAAGTTATATTTTTTGCCTTATCAGCTATACAGACAACATAGTTTCCACTCTGTTTTAATTCGGTTGAAAGTTTATAATCACTCTTGAAATTTTCATCTATCACATACCAACAAGTTAGGTTGCTTTCTTGTGAATTTACCCAAACATTTCCACTTGTCACACCATAATTTTCAACTCCATAAAGAGTTGCTTTTGGCGGTGTTTTATCAATCTCAAATGTGAAATAAATCGAGTTTCCATACACATCATAAAGGTTGACTTTGTAGATTCCTTCTTCACTAATTAAAAGTCCAAATTCATAAGAATATGGTTCATCATTTTTTATAATCTCGCAAGTCAATTCTTCAAGATTGACAAGCCTTATATCAAAGTTGATTAACTCGATTTCTTCTTTTGTGTAAGTTGTTCCATTCACATCTGCTATTGCAAAGTCGATAGTTTTATCAATCTCAAATGTGACCGTTGCAGTGTTGCCAAGTTCATCACTTAAAGAGATTGTGTAGTTTCCTTCGCCACTCAAAACTTGACCTTTTCTATACTCAAATTGGTTTCCATTTACTGCATAACTTGCGGTATATTGTTCATCAGTATTTTCCCAAGTAGCATAAACACTTCCACCAGTTTTACCACCATTCTCAACCCCAAAGAGATTGATTATTGGTTTGATTGTCTTAATTGTAAAAGAGTAAACATTGTAGTTTTCGTTGTCAGTTTTATCATAAAGGTAGATTGTGTATTTATGTTCACTTTCTTCTTGTGCACTGAAATACAATGTTGTTTGATTGTCATCAATGGTGCTATCAAATGTTTTGCTTAATTCATCTTCATAGGCGACAGCAAAATATTTACTATTGTCATAGATGAAAGATACATCATTTTTTGTTCTTCCATTGTGTTCAACACCGACAAGAATTCCAGTAGGCAATTCTTTTTCAAACTTAAATTCATAGGTTAAAACTCTGTTAAAATTATCACTAATTTCAACTACATAAATTCCACCTTTGTTGAAAATATATTGCAAAGTGTCTTTATTGATAAAAATTAAACTATTACTCTCGTCATCAGGATATTCGTCATATCCTAAATCACTATTTAAAAGCACACCATTTCGGTAAATTTTTAAATCTGTCAAAGTATTATATTCTTCACCAGTAGTGATTTTGACTTGCAATTGTGTTTCTGCATTTATAAGTTGAAAGTTTGCTTTTGCTGCTTCGCCGAGTAAGAAAAGTGTAAACTCAAATTGGTTGTTTAATCTGTCGCCAACAGTGATATTAAACTCGCCAGAGCCAAGCGATGAAAAGTCAGGTAAGTCATCAAGATAAGTATATCTTTTTGTCGTTCCGTCAGGGCAACGCACTTCAAGAACATACCACTTATCATCTTCAATTATGTTGAGAATATCAAAATCTTCATAATACAAAATAAGTTCACCATTATTTGGTATGTCGTTCACCGATATTGTTTGTGTGAAAGTTTTGTCATTCCCATATACCTTCACTTGAATATCAAGCATTGGTGCTTGGTTGTCATAAAACACATAGTAAGTTATTTCGTTTCCTACAAAATCCACTTCTTTGATTTTGTAAAGTCCGTGTGCATTTACTTGACTTGCAAAAGATTTATCAAATTGAAATTCAATCCAATTTTCTTTGTCATCTTCTGCATAATCATAGAAGATTTGACTTGCTTCTACATCATCGACATATCTAAAAGTGAAATTGTTGACAATATAAGCTTCAATGCCATTTTTTACTATGATATTGTCATAAACACTCTCATCAATATAATTTCCATAATTGTTTGGATAGATAAATGAATTTAAACGATAAATTTGCTCGTCCGAAACAAAATCTTGCGCATAATACTCAATGACTTCATTTAAAGAGTTTTCATCAAAATAGTAAACATATAAGTCCGGATTTTCTCGTGATTTGTAAAACCAATATGGACCAACTTGAATGGTGTTTCCACTTGCAACAAGGTGTGTGTCTATAAAGTCATCAACATTGTCAAGATAATATTCTGTCACTTTGTTTTGTTTTTCAATTTCACAAGCAAAACTAAAAGCGTCTGCTTGTTCTTTAAAGGAATATGAGCCATACCCAGAATAACCATTTGGAATATTGGTCAAATACCATTTTGTAATCTTATAACTTGTGTCATTTTGCAAACGGTCAAGATTGTAATTAGGTGCCGATTTGTCGATTGTAAATTTTGATATTGTGGTATTTCCAGCAAGGTCGGTTATTGTTATTGTATATTCACCTTCGTCATTAAACCAAGTTCCGTTTGTGATTTCAAAAGTTTCGCCATTGTAAGTGCATGTGGCAGTTTCAGGACTTTCAATATCTTCATCATAGTCAAAGTTCACTTGGACTTGGTCCTTAAATATACCTTCATAAACTGTTTGAGATTTTGAACCATTAGAGTTGGTGTAAATATTTCCAACTTGGCGTTTTTCAATTGCATTTTCGTTATGATAGGTATAAGAAAGGTCAGGTAAGGTAGTGTCCACAAAACAATAGTATGTTGTGTATCTTCCTTCTGCGTCACGTTCAATTTGAACTTTTGTCACACCTTCATCGGTAATTTCAATGTGATGTCCATCTTTATATGGCACAACAGTTGTTCCATATTGTGGAGTGACTTCAACATCGTTAACTTTTAACAAGTTATTTAGATTGCGGGCGACAACTGTAAATGCTTCTGGCGAATAATAGGCAGTATATCCTTTATACATTCCTGTTCCTACATAATCGTTTGTTGTAAGTTCATTTGACCAATCTCTTTCAGCAATTGCTATATAGTTTGTAAGATTTGTTTCTACACTTACATCTCCACCAGTATTTCCCCAAAATGTGTTTTTGTATTGGCCAGTGGCGTCAATTGAAACAGCAAAATAATCATAACTTTTTGCAGGGCCACCATTTGCATTTTCATACATTATGGTTGTTAGTTTTTTTGTTCTATCGCTTGGATTTTCTGGCATATCGTAAACATAGGCCATACTTCCACCAGATGAATTTGCATAATAAAATGTCACTGCAAGTTCTCCACCACTTTTGAATTTTGCTTGTTGGTCGGTCCACAAAAAGCCGGCGCCAGATTTAATTGGTAATTTTGTTTCTGTCGAACTTATATAACATGGATAATTCACAATTTCATCAGCAAGTTCATCTTTATTAGAAGAAACATCAATTATTCCATCATCATCGTAAATATAACGACCATCAGTGCGATAAATTCTAAAATATCTAATGTATGAAGCATATTTAAAGCCATTCCAACTTCCACTATCTCTAACAACATTATAAACTCCAATGTTTTTATATGCTCTTAAAGCACCACTTGCATAAGGATTATCCTTTTTTAAATTAGAATTTGAATAATCACTAGTTATAACAGGGTCTAATGTGACACCGGGGTTTAAAGGGTCATCTAGTCCGACAATAGGGCCTATTATCACACCCATTGTAGAATTTCCGCCAATATGACTTATTGTAGCGTGACCAGTTAATACAAGTAGATAAGGGAATAAACAAATTGCAAAGAGTAGGACAAATGAGATATTTTTTAAAACTTTTGTCATGTTCTCACCAGCCTTATTAATTGTTCAATTGTAATTTTAAGCTCTACTATTTCTTGTAAATTTTCATTTCCGTTTTGTTTTGCAATAAAGAATAAGCTTTCCATTTGTTGTGAAAGTTCTCTAAAATTTCTATTTTCAAGTGCGGTTAACATTTGCATTTTTAATTCAAAACAATTTAAACTTTCAAAATCAGTTTTTTCAATCTTTATATTTAAAATTTTAATAAAATCTTCTACTTCTTGTTTATTTGCAACTTTTCTATTTCTCTTGTTAAAACTCTCATTTCTTTTCAACATATCATAGAAAACTTTTTCTTCATTAAAATACTTTCCGGCAGAAAGTAATTGATTTGTCTTTTCAAGCACAAAAAATTTGCTTTTAAAACTTGGTGTAAATTTACTTTTTATTGGGGCATATCCAAATATTGAAACAATTGCATTTCCCATATCTTGATTATTATTTAATTGAGCAAGTTCTGTTGGATAAATTAAAGGTCTTTCCTTTACGGATACAGAACTTCCAACACCGTCATTTGATGAAGAAAAACTAACATTCTTTTGAATTATCGAGTAATTCCCACACTTCTTTGAAAATTCTTCAATTGTCTTTTGGTCTGTTGTTCCAATGAAAATTTGTATATTGCAGTTCGATTTAATGATGTCAGCGGACTTCTCGTCATATACTTTGGCAAGTTGGGCGTATGATTGAACCACCAAAGCAAGCCAAATTTTTCGACTACGTCCTACTGTAATCATCTGTTCGAGTTTGTGGACTTGTGGTAAATTTCCAAATTCATCAAGCAAGAAATACACACTTCTTGGCAATGAAAGGTCAGGGTAAGTGTTAGCTTTTGCAACAAGAGCTTTATATGCTTGCAGAATAACCATAGCAGCAAGTGTATGCCTAGTTTCTTTTTCATCTGGAATTTGCAAGAAAAGTGCAGTAGGTTTTGTTGAAATGTCAGCAAAATTTATTTCATTTGCAGATGTTAGTGAGCAAATACTCATATCACTAAACATTGAAAGTTTGTCAAATACCGTTGAAAGATAGGAGCCTCTTGTTTTGTCACTTGCGTCAAGAACTTGTTTAGACAAACTAACACATTTTGAGATTGGACTTCGATGTTTAAAATACTCAATTAAGTCATCACAATCATTTTGGGTGTTAGTTGCAATTTTCATAATGTTGTAAAAATTAAATTTTTCTTTTGTCATTCCAAGTTCTGGATTTTCGCTATCTTCGAGCATAGCCAGAGTTATTGCTAAAATAAAGTTTTTAGCACCGCTTTCCCATATAGGTTCGCTTTTGTTTTTGATAGGGCAAAGAACAGAGCAAATGTCGTTTAAATCCTCATATACTTCATCAAACAATTCTTGTTTTTTGGACTGTATAATTGATTTAAGTTCATCTTGGTTATAGTAGATTTTATCTTCAAAAACATAATATCCTTCTTCTTCATTCACTCTGACTTTTTCATCAAGTGACAACATCTCTTGATACATCTCGAAAGGTTTTTCAAGCGGATTCCAACGAATAGAACAATATGGATTTCTTAAATCTAAAACTTTAACATCATAGCCTCGTTTCAATAAACTTTTTGCGTGTAATGAATAAAGTTCACCTTTGGGGTCCGATATTAACATACTAGGTTGGGTCCGTGTATTTGAAAGGACTTGAATTGTGGGGTTGATAAAGGTGGTTGTTTTACCAGAACCAGTTGTTCCAATGATAAGTGTGTGGGCGGGTTTTGCAAAAGTGATTAAGAAATCTTTTTTGATTTCTTCGGCCTTTATAGGTATGCCTTCAATATCGGTTTTAGGAAGCAATGTGTAAGATACGGTCTTGAAATTATTTTTAATTTCTTCATCGGTTTGAAAATGTGCTTGTTCAAGTCCTGTGTAAATAATATCTTTTTCTGTTGTTGACATAAGTTTCTTTGGATTTTTACCTAGCTTCTTATACCAAACAAAAGCAAAAACAAGCCCGATTATTGCAAATACTTCAAAAGTGTAAAGATATGTTTTGTATGAGAGTAAGATGTCTTTTGATATTGTAAAATCAAAAACGAAATCATTACTTACAAACAAATTAATAAAATAACCTACACTAAAACAGAAAACTAGTATAATAAATAATATAAGGGAACGTTTAATTATCTTCATCAAAAACACCTTCCTCTTGTAAACGTTTATAATTTGCTTCATCGAGTTTGTGTAAAAATTCTTCAAAAGCAATAATTACTTCTTTTGTCGCTAAATCGTTTAACCTTTCACAGTTTTTAAAAAGTGCCCTTCGTTTAGCTTTTTCAAGACGTTTTTTAAGGGACTTTCTTTTTGTGTTATAATTTAATTTGTCTTGTTCGGTTCTAATATCTTTCACAACTTTCAAAACCACATTACCAAGCCTTCGATAAAGGTCTTTCATATATTTTTCACGCATTAGTTTATCAGTGGGGTCTAATTTTAATCTTTTGTAGATTTTTTTTATTTCTTCATCACGTTCCGCCAAAATTGTGTCATAATCATTTATCTTCTTGTTTAGAGATGAGCTTGAAACAATAAGGGCATTGATTACATTATCTATTTTTTGTTTGTAAGGTTCTATATTTTCACTTTCATAAGAAAGTCGACCAGAAAGGGGTAAAATAGCCATAAGTTCTTTAATATATTTCATAAAAATTCCTGCTTCTGTTTGTTTAAACTTTTTTGTTATTAAATTACGAGTTGACACAACATCTTTTGAGATGTCTAACAATTTCATTTCTATTGACAGTTTTGCTTTTCTTATAGCTTCAACATTTATCATACCGTCAGAGAATTGTTTTCTTTTTCCATTTTGTCTATATCTCATAGGTTGTTTTTCAAAAAAAGAAAAGTGAATATGTTTGTTATCAGTATTTTCGTGCAAACCGGCAAACCAAATAATGTTGTTGGGGTCTAATCCAGCATTTTTAAAAAATCTTGGAAATTCGTATTTCATAAGCATTTGAGCTTTTTCGGTTGTATCACAATAAGTGTTTCCAAAATCTTCTTCAAATGAAATTACACCGTGCCAAATTACACTTTTTGTTTGTCTTAATTGGTTTCGTAATTTTTTTATTTCGTCAATATTTAAAAGTCCATTTTGATTAAATAATCCATGACTTTTTTCATTATTTCCAGAATAAGAAACATAGTCTAATTTTTCTTTACTTCCTTTGAGAACATAGCCAACATGGTCAAAATCTTGTTTGCAACTGTAAAATAGACGTTTTTCATATAAATCTTCGTGATATCTGGGGGACTGATATTTGTTTGTTATATTATCAACATAGTCTACAAAAAAGTTCACATTTGGAACAGTCATTTCAAGAATGTTTTAAGCAGTTCTTCAAGAATTACACTCAATCGTTCCGGCAAATCATCATATAAACCTGCTTCAATATATTCTTTTTGTTTAGGGCAGTCGGTTGAAAGTCCAATAAGCATATTGTAATTACTCGAAAGCAACTTACTTATTACTCTTAAATATGACAAATTTTCATTTGCATTTTTTCTACTCATCTTAATAAGTTCATCAAGTTTCTTTAAAGTCTTTTCGATTTCATTGTAGATTTCGGTTAGTGTTTCAATTTTTCTTACTCCGAAAAATTCTTTTTCAATATCTTCCATACCTCGCATAATGCAATCTACTAGAAATGGATTTTTGGTTCTATATTTGTCTTGACATTTTTTGAAAAGCTTTTCAATTCTTTCAACATCTTTTGAATTGTAAACTCTAATTGTGTATTGTTCCTGCATTTATAGCTCCTTTTTTAAAAATTTGAATTTTGTGAAAATCCATAAAACTTTTTACCCCCCCCCTCTACTTATATAAGGACATAAAATCTCAAATCGTCAGGGTATTTTTGCCTGTTTTTGCAAAAAAAGTTTAAAAATTTTTTAAATTTAGCCATTTTTTATATGATTTTTAATTTTTCGCTTAGCATTTTTTAATCTTTCGCAAACGGACTGTTTTGAGATATTTAAAACTTTTGCTATCTCCCTATAAGTCATATTTTGATAGAAAACCATTTCAACAACTTCTCTTTGTTCTGGGGTAAGGATATATAAGGAATTTTCAATAATAGTTCTTTCATAATCTTCTTTAATGTCTTGTAAGTCTTGCTTGATTTTTTCATCATATTTTTTCTCAATGTCTGAATTTTCATCTTCTATATCAAAACAATAATCATCTTCTTCTGTTTCAAAGCTGCTCAATGGAATATTATAAAAGTCATATTGGTTTTGTTTTCTTCGTGTTTTTTTTGTATCAGATTGCATAAATCTAGCAACTTCTTTTGTCACTTCGACCTTTATCCATTGTTTGTGAATTCTGTCATAATAATCAATTGTGACAAGGTTCTTACTATCATCTCTTATTTGTTCAAAATCTTTTTGGTTTTTCATTTAATAATCTCCTTATTTTCGGGCAGAGAAAATTTCTCTAACAAAGAACTAATCGTGGACTGATTTTCACAATTGCTTTCAGACTTCTGCAAAAGTTTGAGAGCTCGGCCGATGATTTGCAGTTCATCGTTTGTGAGAGTTTGTCCTTGATAAATGTAGTTCTTAGGCAAATACACTCCACCTCGGTTTATGCCGCCACAAAAAGTTTGGATAGGATAACGATAAGATAATGATTGAATATGTCTTTTTACAGTCTTTTGAGATATTTCTATTTCATCAGCGATTTCTTGTGTAGTATGAATTTTGCAGTCCGATAAAATATTAAGAATATCTGCTGTTATACTAGATTTCTTCAAATCCATATCGTTATCACCTCCTTTTAATCTTTTTGTTTTGACACGCACATTTTAGCAATGTCGCGGGGACACCATTTGTCCCTGCGGGAAAAATTTTTTAAAAATTTATTAGTTTTTTAAGGGGGATTATTATGTAAAAAAAGGCCTAATCTCGAACAGCGCAAAACGCTAACAGAGATTAGGCCTTTTAAATACCAATATTTAATAAAATTCTGAAAATAGTTTAATAATACGAGAATGTATATCAACAATAATATACCTCCGACAAAAAATTTAATTTATCTTTGGTATTCTTAAAGTTATATAACGATTTTACATAATTTTCGATTTTAATGTCATTGTATTATTTATCTTATTTTGCAGAATTTTGTCTTTATAAATAGAAAAAGACCATAATCCCAACCAATTTGGGCTCTTATGGCCTCTTTTTGAAAAATTTAATCTATAAATCCTAAAATAATATAGATTATATTTCCACATTTTGGACATTTGTTTTGAAATGTCGCTATTTTAGCTGACTTTGTTTTCGGTGCAACTTTTGAAACCTTAGCTATGGATTTTTCACTAGCACTAGCTTTGCCCAACAGTTTGTGACAATGCGGGCAACGTAATTCATCTTCAAACATATACATTGCCTCCAAGCAAATATTAATTGATTAGATTTTATATCTAAATGGGGCAGGTTTAGATAAACACAAATTTAATCAACACAAGAATTATAGAACAAATGTTCGATAAAAGCAAGTAATTATGAAAAAAGCTTGGGGCATAAATGTCCCAAGCTTTAAATATGATTTATTAATTGTTGGTTAAGTTTTTCAAAAATTCATCAAAATTTTCAGTGGCGTCCAATTGAGTGTCTTGCCAAAATAAATTTTGTCTCCAACCTTATAATTCCTGTCCGTTGCAACTTGATATAAAATTAAGTCTTTTACTTTTTCCATTCTATTTCCTTTTATGTAATTAAACCACATTAGATTATTTTTTTAAAACA
>CAJJUK010000004.1 GCA_905195085.1 uncultured Christensenella sp. | reverse complement strand
GATAAATTTATATGGACAACGAAATTAACTAGCAAGGGTCAGATTGTTCTTCCAAAACAAGCACGAGAGGTTTTTGGGTTTAAAGAAGGTGACACTTTGATTTTGCTTGGAGATTTACAAAGAGGTATAGCAATTGCAAAATATGATGACTATTTGAAGTTTGCAGAAGAAATTTTTAAGGCAAAAAATGGAGGAAATAGTGATTGAAATTAAAAACATCACAAAAAGGTATTCCAAACTAATTGCAGTTGATGATGTGTCCTTTTCAATTAAAGATAAGGAATGCTTTGCTCTACTTGGGTCTAATGGTGCAGGCAAAACCACTTTAATAAATATTCTCACAACAGGGATGTTGCCTACTTCTGGAACTGCGACTATAAACAATTACGACTTGATAAGAGAAAAAGAAAAGATTAGAAAAATAATCAACATATCCCCACAAGAAAGTGCTGTTGCCAAAAACTTAACTATAAAAGAAAATTTAGAGTTTGTAGCATCATTATATGACATTCAAAATAGAAAGAATAAAATTGATGATATAATTTCTAAATTTGGGCTTAAAGAAAAAGAAAATGTTAAATGTAAAAAACTTAGCGGAGGACAACTTCGTAGAGTTAGTATTGCCCTTGCGATGATTACAGAACCACAAATACTCTTTCTTGATGAGCCTACACTTGGGCTTGATGTGAAATCTCGTAAAATATTATGGGGTATTATTAAAGAATTAAAGAACAAATTGACTATATTGCTTACAACTCATTACTTGGAAGAAGTTGAGTTTTTAGCCGATAGAATTGGCATTATAAGTCGTGGGCAAATGAAAGCGATTGGCACGCGTGATGAAATTGTAAAACTTACAAAAACAAATAGTCTTGAAAATGCCTTTTTAATGTTGTCGGAGGAAGAATAATGAAAAAATGTTTTATTCTAGCACAAAGGAATATTAAAGAAATGCTTAGAGAACCTTTAAGTTTAGTTTTTTGCTTAGGTTTTCCACTTATAATGCTACTAGTTATGCAAATTATATTTACTAATATGGAGTTTGTCCCTGCCAATTTTAAAATAAAAAGTTATGCAAATGGGATTTGTGTTTTTGGATACACTTTTACAAGTTTATTTGTTGCTATGCAAATCTCGTCAGATAAAAACACTTCATTTATTAAGCGAATCAATATCTCGCCAATAAACAAATTTAGTTATTATTTTAGTTTTTTTATCTCTGCCTTGCCAATGGTTTTCATTCAAACTATTCTTTTCTTTTTGGTGGCTCTAATTTTTAAATTCCCATTTGGTGTCTATTTTCTTTTGAATATTTTATATTTATTGCCTTCTGCAATTTTTTATATTTGCATAGGGATTTTAATAGGTTGTATTTGCAAAAATGAAAAGCAAACTGGACCTATAACTTCTATATTTATTTCGCTAACAGGAATCTTTGGTGGAGTATTTATGCCTATAAGTGCATTTAGCGGTGGGTTTGCAACTTTTATAAATTTATTGCCTTTTAGCCATTCTGTTTTAATAGGTAGTGAACTTCAATCTATCGGTGCAAAATGTATTTACCCACATATTCTTTATTTGTTATTTTATATTGTTATAATAATAGCGGTTATTACAATTATTGAAAAAATTAGAGGTTTAAAAAAATAAATTAACCCATTTGGCACTTAAGCGTGTGCTTGTCTTGATACAAGTCGGTGTCGCTTCGCTCCACCGAAAGACAAGCACACATCTAATAATCTAATTGTGTTGTAAAAAGAGCGATTGCTGGCAAAGCGTAACGCAATCCGCTCTTTTATTTTTTGTTTTCTTCTCTCTATTTTCTAGTGTAAGCGAATATTCTTTGTTATCAAGGTTAAAGTGCATGTCAAAAAGATTTGTAGAGTTGGATATTTTCACGACAACCTATGACAACGTCAGAAGTATTCGTTTTTTTTGCAATTAAGAGAGAGTTGGTGCAAAAAGAAAACATAGACAGTTTTTTGTCTATGTTTCTCTTAAATATTCTGCTAGTTTCAAAATTGCTAGCCTAAACTTGCTATTTTTTGTATTTACTTAATATATTTTCTGCATAGGTTATGAGCTTTTCCCTAGTTGTTATAGGTTCGACAATTTCGACATTCTCTCCATATTGCAATGCCCAATAAATTAAAGCTTGTTCGTTTACAGTGATTTCAGCAAAAATTTCACTTTCTTTTTCAATAAAGTTAACACTTTTTCCAAACCAATCTATAACATCATTTATCATTCTGTCTGATGATAACTTTACTTTTGATGTAATTGTAGGTCCAGACATCATATAAATATGCTCATTAGCATAATTTATTGGGTTGATACCTTTTTCATTTCCAGTAGTTTTAGTTATAGATTTTCTTTTTGTATCTAATACTTCAACAGATGTTATGTAGTCAATTCTATAATTTGAAAGATTGTCATAATTATCTTTATTACAAACCAAAAAATATTTGCCTTTGCTATTTATCATAAAATAAGGGTTGATGATATATCTTTCTTCTTTTCTAGGCACAAGTTTTTTGTTCTTGTTGTATTTATTGTAGATAAAAGATATTTGTTTATCATTTGCGATTGCAAAGTTGATTTGGTCAATGTTATAGAAAATTTGCTTATTGTCAGTTCTAGTCAATTCGTTTGATTTATAAATATTTTTGAATTTAAGTCTTTCATATTTACTTACTTCACTTGTTAATTTATCTATAAGATTTTGTGCTTGCCTTTGTGATATGGCAGGATATGAATAAAGACAATCAACCAAAAATGTTATTTCGCTAGTATCATATTTATCGTTGATGAAATAACAACCACCACCAAGATTTCTCACAATATTAAATCCATAATCTATAAGATATTTAATATTTCTTGTTATGGTTTTTCTGTCGCAATCGATACCGTAGTCTTTTAATTTTGCGATGATATCACTTTGAGTTATTGGGTGTTCTTCATCAGAAAACTCTTTAAGAATTTTAAGAATATATAGGATTATTACTTTTTTAGATTGTGTTTCTTCCATAATGACCTCTAATTGATTATAACATATTTCATTTTAAATTCCATTAAATTTTACTATTTTGTGGGGCATTTATGTCCCAAGTCAAAAAAAGTGCTAGGAATTTAATCATAAAATCAGTATCTTACTTTTGTGTGGGGGTATTATGAGAAAATTTACGGGTTTAGGATTTAATAAAGATAAACCAATTATGGTAAAAAATGTTCAAGCAGAGTATGTGTTTTTAAACAGCATAGTATTTAAAGATTCCTCTTTATTATTTTGTGGCTATGAGAGAATAGGCAGTGTTAGGTCTAAAAAATTCAAAGGTCCTATTGATATATTTATAATTAAAGGTTTTGACAAAAAAGCTCGTAGTGTATTTGGATTAGATTTATATATTACAGCATATCCGGAAATAAATAAACCAAATTATAATCCTGTTGATATGTTTATGAATATCCAAAACATTATGAATAATGAATTTGATTTCGACATACCGAAATGCTTTAAAATAAAGGAAGATAGGCATTAAACCTATCTTCCTAAGTGTGTAAGATAAGAGTCCTTAAACCTCCTTTTTTCTAGATTTTTGTGTTGAATAATACATGACTGCTTATGCTTACTGTCCTATTATAGCATCTAGGGGAAAAGATGGCGGGGCGGTTGGAAAGGAAACTGATGTCACAGAAAGTTATTTGAATTTGCAGTATTCTTTGGTTTTGAAAAATTTGTGTGAGCAGTATGGTTTTAAAGTTGTTTTGACTCGCAGTGATATGAATGGACTTTATTCTCCTTTTGCCAGCAACAAAAAGCGAAGTGAAATGGAGAAACGTAAGCAAATTATTGAGAATGTTGATCCAGATTTGGTTGTCAGTATTCACATGAACAGTTTTCCATCTTCTCAAACAAGAGGTGCTCAGGTTTTTTATGCTGACGGTTCTGAGAGCGGACAGGTTTTGGCTGATAAGGTGCAGTTGGTTTTGAATAAAAATGTTGAATATGCGAAGAAAACGGCAAAGGTGGGAGATTATTACATTCTCAACTGCACAGAAAATCCAAGCATTTTGATTGAATGTGGCTTTTTGTCCAATCCAGAAGAGGAAGCGCTTTTGCAAGATGAGAACTATATGCATGATTTTTGTTATAACGTTCTTTGTGGAATTTTGCTATATTTTTCTTTTTAAAAATTTCTGAAATCTTTTTGTCAAAAATGTATAGACTTTCACTTCAAAAAGTGTATAATTATGAAAAAGACAAAAGGATTTGTTTTATGAAATCGTTGGACAAAAAGAACTTTAATCTTGACGATTATAGATTTGGTGACCAAGAAGAAATTGAATATAATCAAGAACTTCAAGAGTACCTAAAAATTATGTATGCCCAAATCAAATATGACAACAAATTGTTGGGCAATTTTTCCATTTACGGCACTTACAAGATTGAGCCAAACATTAAAGATTATTTGATTAAAGAAATGAAATTTTTTCAAGAAAGAAAGGGAAATGTTGTTTATGTTTCCAGGGCACTTGAAAACATTGTTCTCAATTTCAAAATAACTTTCACCATTGTTGGAAAATCTCAGCAAGCCATTTTGGAACTTGTTGAAAAAGAGGTTCGCTTTGATGAAGACAACATCATTCACACGACAAAAATTGATGAAATTGTCAAGTTTGATCATGTAGATTTCATCAATTATATCTACAAAGAGTGGCACGTCTTTTTGTCTTATCAAGACCTCTTTCTGGAAGAAGATGCAATTTTGAGAATGTTTAGGGAATTGGAATCTTTTTATGCAAGGATAGGAGAACTTTTGCGGGTGTCATCTCATCTTTATGTCATGTCAATGCTTCCTATTTTACCCAAATTGGGGCCAAAGGGAAATTTGGTTTTGAATCAATACAATAATTTAATTAATAATATCAACAAAACCAATCCCACTTTTTGCAAGAATGGATTAAATTTGAAGAAAATATTGGATCAATTGATGAAAAAATTTGATTTGTTTTCAGAAATAACAAAAAACAAAGAAAGTCTTAAAGTGATGAAAGATTTTGTTGAACCATTCAAAGAGATTGAAAAAGAAAAGGTTTCGATAGAAAAGGAAAAACCAAAGGCAAAAGAAGATTCTTTTGAAGCACATTTGTAATAGTAAAAAATAAAAATCTTATCATGATTGATAAGATTTTTTTGAAATCAAAATTTTATTTATAGCGGGACTTCGAGTCTTTGTATTTTTGATTGGTTTGAAATTTTTTTGCTCTTAGTTCCTTTCTCTTGTTTTTATATTCATCGCTTACTTTCTGTGAATATCTGTCAAAGCATCTTGCGAGATTGTCTGCGTTGATGGTGTCGGTGGTGGTTCTTTTTGGAATTTCAAATTTCTTTGTCAAGTCAGTGCTTCCAACGATACTTCTGGAAAATCTGTTTGCACTTGCAATTTTGAATTTGACAGTTCCGCCAACCATGGCAACAATTTGATTGCCTGAAACGACTGCTACATTATTGTTTGTTACTTCATACTTTCTTGGTCCGACAATGTCTGAAACAGGAATTTTTACTCTCATATTTTCGTTTGTAACAACAACCAATTCATCATCTATTATTGAACGTATTCTTCCTTCAAAAACTTCATTCACATGTTCTTCGGCATAAATTGCCAAGGCAAGTTCTTCAATTGTTTTGCTTGTTTTGTCAATCTCAACTTCTCTCGCAGAGACCTTTTGTGCCATGTTGCAAACATACTCTTTTGGTATTTCGTCAAGAACGATTGATGACAAACCTTTTTCTCTTAACATTTTATTCCAAAGGCATTTATGCCCAAATTGGTTGATAAGGTCAGGGAATCTTCTTATTCCCGATGTGAAATGCAGATAATAATCAAGTCCCAGGGCATTGTGGCAACATAAATCTTCCAAAACTTCTTGCGTATCTTTGTCGATAGGGTGAGGGACTGGGGAATATCTTGCTTTGTCAAGACAGGTCTTGGCGACTTCATTGACAATTTCTTCATATTCGGAGTTTTTGAAATGGTTGAGGATTTTCTGTAATGATGCATTTAAACCGTCCCATTCCATGTCACAATCCAAACAAGAAATCAATGAATTGAATTTTTCTATTTTGAAATCGGTTGAGATTCCATGTGTTCTGTAGAGCACAGGAAGATTTTTTGCGTTGGCTTTCGTTGCAGTGAATTCATTGGCGTTAATCATCAAAGCCTCAATCAATTCCATTGATGGAAGATGTTTCTTTCTTTCAATTCTTTCGATTTTTTCTCTGTTGGTGTCCAAATAGAATTGAACTTCTTCATTTGAATTTAATCTTAATGTTTGAGATTTGTGCAATCTTTTCCAAACAGCTTGTGATGCTTTTAAATTGAAAATCAACGCTTCAACCAAATCTGATGGTTCAACGGTTTTGTGTGATTTTTTGCTTTCATCGAGTGCGATTGCAAAATTTTCGTCAATGTTTTCATTTGTGTAACTATCAAAAATATCTTGAACCTCATTATAGCTGAATTTCTTTTTGCTGTTGATGATGGCTTGAACAACTTCACCCGATATAACATCTCCAGTCTTTGGATTTATGGTTGTTTTGACGCACATTGTCAGTCTGTCTTCATTTGGGTTAAGTGAACATATTCCACTGGCAATTTTGTGTGGCAACATATCATATGCTCCAAGGAGAGTGTAGAGTGTGAAATTTTTCTCTGCCGCATCGTTCCAGATTGGAGAGAATGGTCTGATATATTCAGTCACGTCAGCAATTGCTGCATATGTCACAATATTTCCGTTCTCATCAATTTCAGTATATACGGCATCGTCCATATCTTGACAATCAAATGGGTCAATTGTGCAGAAAAATTTGTCACGCAGGTCAATATATGTAGGTTTTGTTGGGTCAATTTTATCAGTTTCTGACAAATCGGTGACTATATTATATTTGGTTGGGTCAACGTGAGTTGGAATTGCATTTAATTGTGCTTCTCCTTCTTCGGTCAAAGGTTTGTCTGCTTCAATAGCGTGGGCATGTGCTCTGACATATTCTTTGAGAGATGACAGTGTACCAAACACTTTATCAATTGTGCAACACTGGCTTGCATCGTTGATTTTTGCTGTTACAACATGTCCAAAAGCATTATTTGTCATTTTAGTGTTTAAAACCAAGTATTTTTTTGTGATTACTCCATAAACAGATTGTTCGTAGAAATATATTTCTCCTGTTTCTTTATCTTTGCTGATGAAGCCAAGTGAAGTAACAGGTGGGTTTTTGTAATCCAGAATATGTACATCATTATCTTTGTTGACAATAAATTCAACAGAAGCGTTGTTTCTCATTCCATCCAGAGGTTGAATGCTGTAACTTTTTTGAGTTTCTTCAACAAATATGGTTGCATTATGTTTGCCATAAACATAATAGATCCCTTTATATTGTTCAACACTTGGGACTTCATTTTGTTCAATTTTAGGTGATGGCCTTGTGTCAAGAGTTACGACCATCCTTTTGCCACTGGAGACTATTTTGACACCATTTCTTTCAAGAGAGATAAGTGCCGATTTGATTTTGTTTCTTGAAATTCCATTTCCAATTCTTTTTTTGCAAATTTCGACGAAAGATAAGTAATCCACTTCTCCATTAGGATAGTTTTTTTTCACATCAGCAAAAACTTCAAAAACAACTTCTGACAATTTGCTTTTTTTTGACATTTGTTCACCTTCTAAGAAAAGTATAACACCAGAAAAGAGAATAGTCAATACCCAGTTTTTTATCTTTCAATTTCAAAAAACTCAAAATAAACAAAATGAAGACATAAAAAGACAAATTTCTAAACACTCAAAATTACATCATTGAACTACAATCAGGATAGGAGTTTTTATGAATTTGAAAATTAATAAATATTTGTCATTTATTCTTCAGTTTGCCATCTTTTTGGCATTGTTTTTTGTCCTTTTTAATGCAAGCATAAATTATGTAATTTTTCCATTCGCTTTTGGAATGCTTTTTGCACTCACTTGGGCAAATCAAAAAGTTTGGTTGCTGGTCCCTGCTTACATAATCGCTGGGGTAATCTATCAGCCCACAATGGAATTTGCAATTTGTGTGTTGGTTTGCATTTTTTGCTTGATTGTGCCATATTTCATTCACATCTTATGCAAGAAAAACATGAAAAAGTGGGAGTTTGCTGTTTTTGCCATTCTCAGCCAGACAGCGAATGTCGTTTTTGATGTCATTTCGGACTTTTCTCCAATTCTTTCGTGCGTAAGTGTTTTGTTGGGCGTTTTGTTTATGTATGCCTGCATAAATGTTTTTGAGGCGATCATTATTCGTGGATTCACAAACAAATTGACAAGTCTGGAAATTGTTTCTCTTTTCACAATCATCGCGGCCATTTGCAGTGGGCTTATGATGCTTAACATCTCGTCGTTCAGCTTTTTGAAATTGTTTATGAGTTTTGTTTTGCTTGTTTTTGCTTTTTGTTCAACTCCACTTTTGACTTTGCTTGTTGCATCTATTGGTGGCATTGGTTCGTTGATTGCAACAAACAATCCAATTTATGTTGCACCATTCATCATTTGGGCGTTGGCAGTTTTGCTCTTTAAAAAGCGTCATAGAATTTTCATGGTAATTTCGCTCATTTGTGTGGAACTTATTATTGGATATTATTTCAATCTTTATTTGTCATTTGGCTATGTTGAAATTTTGCCCGTTGCAATCTCAAGTTTGATCTTTTTATGCTTGCCAAAAGGTTTGTGCAGTGAAATCGCTGTCATTTTCAATCTCTCAAAGGATAGGCTTGCAATGAAAAATGTTGTCAATCGAAACAGGGAGATTTTGCACAGGCGACTTGGAAATTTGTCTGAAATTTTCAATGAGATGAACATCATATATCGCAATATGTTGAAACAAGGAATGACACTTGATGAAGTGAAAACTTTGCTCGAACAAGAAATTACGGACAAGATTTGTTCTTTCTGTCCAGAAAGAAACCATTGTCACAGAACTTTTGCAGAAAACACCAAACAGGTTTTTGATGAATTGATTACCATTTCTTTTGAAAAAGGAAAAGCTACACTTCTGGACATTCCTTCATATTTGACTTCAAGGTGCAAACAGACAAACGCAATTTTGGGAAGTATCAACACCTTGACAGGGCAATACAAAAAATATATGAGCATGGTTCATGATGTAGACACAAGCAAATTGATAATTGCCGAACAACTTTTGGGTATTTCAAAAATCATGAGTGGACTGTCAAAAGAAGTGGAATCAAACATATCATTTGACACGACAAGAGAAAATAAAATTCTTGATGAATTGACCTATTACAACATCATTTGCATTGATGCGGTTGTCTTTGAAAAAGATGTATGGACACAAATGGCATCGGTTGTCGTCAGAAATAGTGACAGTGGCAAACCAAGAATTGTTGATGTGGTCAGCAAGGTTTGTGGAAGCAAAATGGCTGTTTTTGAAAGCTATCCTTGCTCAAGACCGGGATACACTGTTGTAAACTTAAAGAGTGCTCCAAAATATGACTGTTTGTTTGGTGTCGCACAGAAAACTAAGAATGGCTCCAAAATGAGTGGTGACACCTACAGCATCGTCAAACTTGATGGCGAGAAAATTTTGTTTGCAATCAGTGATGGAATGGGCAGTGGAGAGAAAGCAGAGAAAACAAGTGAACTTTCAATAAGTTTGGTGGAAAATTTTTATAAAGCCGGTTTTGACAATGATTTGATTTTGTCAACGGTCAACAAACTTTTGGCATTGCACAAGGAAGAAATTTTCAGTGCTCTAGACATTGCCATTGTTGATGAAAAGAATGGGTTGGTTGATTTCATCAAAATGGCATCACCAAAATCTTACATTTTGAATGAAGATCAATGTCAGGCAGTCGAGGCAGGTGCTTTGCCAATGGGTATTGTTGAAGAAACAAAGCCACTTATCAAAAAACATGTCATTGAAGCCAAAGATTTCATCATTTTGATTTCTGATGGAATAAGCGACAGTTTTGAAGATGATGAAGAACTCAAGGAATGTATCAAAACAATAAAAACAAAAAATCCGCAAGAATTTGCAGACGAACTTTTGGAAAGAGCGCTCGCTTGCAACAATGGATACGCGGTTGACGACATGACGGTTATTGTTGTAAAAATTTTGGATTTCTAAAAAATATCAAAAAATGTGCAAAAAAATCACAAAAAATGCCTTAAAAAAGCATTTTTTTTGAAAAACATATTGTTTTTTGATTGATTTTTTTGTATACTATGCTAAAGAAAATTGAGGAAAAGAGATGGAGAAGATATTAGATTTTGTTAAAAAACATAATTTAATCAAGCCTGGTGAAGTCATCGGTGTTGGTGTCAGTGGCGGAATTGACTCAATGTGTCTGTTGCATTTCTTGAACGAAAACAGGCAGTTGCTTGACATTGAGGTTGTTGCAATTCACATCAATCACGGCATCAGAGAAGCAAGTTATGATGAAGCGCGTTTTGTTATGCAAAAGTGCAAAGAAATGGGAGTTAGAGTTTACAAATTTTCAATTGATGCTCCAAAGATTGCAAAGGAGAAGAAGATAAGCATCGAAACCGCTGCAAGAGAAGGACGCTATGGTGTTTTTGAAGCATTGGTAAAAAAAGATATTGTGGACAAGGTTGCACTTGCACACCATCAAAGTGACCAGGCAGAAACAATTTTGATGCACATTTTCAGAGGTTGTGGTGTTTCTGGAGCAAGAGGAATGGAACCCGTGAGAGACAAGATCTACATCAGACCTATGCTTCCAGTTTCAAAAGAAGAAATCAATGAATATGCTTCATTGAACAACATTGAATACGTTGAAGACGAAAGCAACACTGACACTTCTTACGCAAGAAATTATGTGAGAAATGTCATCATGAAAGATATTCTCAAAAAATGGCCAAATGCCATTGAAGCAATCAACAACTTTGCAAGTGCAGTAAGTGACGATGATGACTATATCAAATCACTGCTTAACACAAATGCTCTTCTTGTTGATGACAAAATTGTTCAAATGCCATGCAGTTATTTTTATGGAAGCAGCTCAATCTACAGTCGTATTGTTTTCAAAGCGTTGTCACTTATCGGTGTCAAGAAAGATATTGAAAGAAAACATATTGAAATGATCAGAGACCTTGCTGTCAACCTTGAAAATGGCAAAAAAATCAAACTTCCTTATGACATTACCGTAAGCAAAGAATATGATTATCTCACATTCGAAAACAACTATGTTGAAAAGCCTAAAATGAACAGGGCATTGAAATGTGAAGAGTTTGACGCTCCAAACTTTGGAACAGTCACCGTCAAGAGAGTTAAAACTGACAAGATGAATGAAAGTGATGCTCTTTATTTTGACTATAGAAAAGTTCCAAAAGAAGCGAGATGGAGATACAGAGAAGAGGGTGATGTCATTGAAAAATTTGGTGGTGGAACAAAGAAACTCAAATCTTTCTTGATTGACAAAAAGATTCCTGTCAGACTCAGAGATTACATTCCTGTGCTTGCTTGTGAAAATGAAGTATATGTCATCGCTGGGGTGGCAATAAGTGAAAAAGTCAGAGTGGATGCAGACGTTCCAACTTGCTTCAAAATCACTGTGAAAAAATAAAAATCTTGGTTTTCAATTCCAAGATTTTTTATTGCATTTAAAATTCGGATTTTAACTTCAGTTTCATCATAAAGATTGAGTCATTTTTAGATTGCAAAACTGAAAACATTTTTGAGAGGCTCTCTTGTGACAAAGCCATATTTTTGACAAGCACTTTCAAACAATACATAAATTTTTCCATTGACAAACTCGATTTCTTCACTCATGCAAGGTGCTTCCAAGTCTTCAATAAGAATTTTGTTTTCCAAAACAAAGAGTGGAATTGCTGTTGAGTCATCATAGTTGAATGTTTCTTCTGCTTCAGAAGTTTCTTCCATGATGTTTGTGTATGAATAAATATGTGAGTTTGGAAGAGAATATGAAGTTGAAATCACAATTTTTTCTGTTGTGAATGACATACCTTGAACCAAAGATGGGGTGGAAAGTGCCATGATTGGTGTTGTAGATGTGACGCCATAAGGACTGTCGCTGTTGATTTCATAACAAAAACTTATTGCCTTGTTGATTGTGCCATCTGATGTTTCGATGAAATGGCTTTCATCTGTTTCATATTTTCCTTCTCTGTGAAATTCTCCAACCCAAAGATTGTTTTTTGTTCTGTCAACAGTGACAAAGTCTGCACCATTGTTTGAAACGAAAGAATCAAGAATTTGTATTGCATTTCCATTTTCAACAGCCACAACCTCTTCAAATGAGAATCTATTTACCGTTCCGTCTCCAACAATCCAAACATTTGTGCCATCGGTTGCGATTCCACCTGCGTGGCCAGCATATGCTCCATCTTCTGTGCTAAGGGTGAAATATTTGGTCACCTTTTCAGTTTTTTCGTCAACAACATAAATTCTTGATGCTGAGCCATCTTTCATGTAACCACAGACAAGGAAAATCTTTTCTTTATCTTCGTGGCAAAGACCTTGAGGGGTGAAACCTTCACTGAGTCCTGGAATTTCAAATTCTTTGGTCGCTTTGGCATAGAAATCGCCATAAGACACGCCAAAATACCAAAATGTCACAAAGATTGCCAAAACGGCAAATATGCAAGCAATCACAATGGTGGTTATTTTTTTAGATTTGCTCATAAATATATCCTCCTATTTATAGAAAACCTATTTTTATATGAGTTTATCATTAAAATATTTTTGCGTCAAATGATTAAAAGAAATTTTTTTATTTTACCAGTTTGTGACAAATTTTTTGTTTTAATCATTTTGCATTAATTTTAAAATATAGTAAAATATCTATTATGGAGGATTAGTATGAAAACTGTTATCACTGCGGAAAGCACAATTGACCTTCCAAAAGAACTTTTGGAGAAATATGACATAAAAACAATTCCTTATATGATTATCCTAGGGGATAACGAATTTAAAGATGGAGAAATTCAACCAACTGAGATTTTTGATTTTGTTGATAAAAACAAAATTTTGCCTAAGACTTCGGCAATCAACAAAGAGCAATATTTAGAATTTTTCAAAAAGCAACTACAGTCTTATGATGCAGTTGTTCATTTTTGTCTTTCCGGCGGAATCACAAGCGCTTGTCAAAATGCAAAAGATGCTGCACAAGAACTCAAAAATGTCTATGTTGTGGACACACAATCTCTTTCGACGGGAATTGCACTTCTTGCGATTTATGCAAAAGAATTGGCGGACAAAGGAATTGATGCGTCTGAAATTTATGAAAAAGTGTCTGCGAGAGTTCCAAATGTGCAGGCAAGTTTTGTCATTAAAAAATTGGAATATCTTTACAAGGGTGGAAGATGTTCAGCGTTGTCATACTTTGGAGCGAACCTTATGCACATAAGACCACAAATCATTCTCAAAAATGGCAAAATGGGTGTGCACAGAAAATATCGCGGAAACATGGACAAGGTGGTTGCACAATATTGCAAAGACACTTTGGAAGAATTTAATAATCCTGATCTGGACGTTGCTTTTGTCACATACACAACAGCCACACCAGAAATGGTGGAAGCAGCAAAAAATGCTGTCAAAGCGAGAGGCTTCAAAACAATTTATGAAACAAGAGCAGGGGCAACAATTTCAAGCCATTGTGGAGAAAACACATTGGGAATTTTGTATATCAATGATGGCACAGAAGGTCACTAAAAGATTGGAAACAATCTTTTTTTGATGCATTTTTTCTTTTAAATTCGACATAATAAAAGCATGAAAAAGAGAAAGAAGAAAAATGAATATCAAAGCAAAAACGATCCATTGGGGTCATACACAGGAACACCTTCTGATGAATATGAAGTTCCTGTGCAAGATGCTGATGATTTGTAAGGGTTAATGGGTTTTAATGCTTGTTTTTTTGCTTTAAAAGTTGTATCATGTTTTCATGAAAGAATTGACAAAGGCACAAAGTGTTGAACAAAGCATAAACAAAAGATTTAGAAAAGGCATTTGGTCAAAATTTATTTTGGCTCTCAAGAGATATGAGTTGATCCAAGAAGGTGACAAGATTGCAGTTTGTATTTCAGGTGGGAAAGATTCCATGCTTCTTGCAAAACTTATGCAAATGTTGCAAAGGATTTCTGAAGTCAAATTTGACCTTGTTTTTTTATGCATGGACCCTGGCTATAATGCCGAAAACAGAAAACAGATTGAAACAAATGCAAAAATGCTTGAAATTCCATTGGATATTTTTGAAACTAACATTTTTGACAGTGTTGTAAACATTGAAAAATCTCCTTGCTATCTTTGTGCAAGAATGAGAAGAGGATATCTCTATAATGAAGCGCAAAAACGAGGGTGCAACAAGATCGCCCTTGCACACCACTATAGTGATGTGATTGAAACGACTCTGATGGGAATGCTGTATGGGGCACAGATTCAAGCGATGCTTCCAAAACTGCGTTCTCAAAATTTTGAAGGCATGCAACTCATCAGACCGCTTTATTGTGTTCATGAAGATGATATCATTGCGTGGAAGAATTACAATGACTTGAAATTTTTGCAGTGTGCTTGCCGTTTCACTGAAAATTGTCATCTGTCGGAAGATGAGATTTCTCCTTCCGCCAGACTTGAAGTGAAAAATTTGATTAAGCAGTTGAAAAAACGAATTCCAGAAGTGGAAAACCATATTTTCAAGAGTATTCACAATGTCAACATTGAAACTTTGGTTGGTTTGAAGTACCACGGAAAGGTTTATGATTTCAATGAAATTTATAATGGTGATGAAAAGGAATAAAATAAGTGTTAAAAATGAAAAAAGTCACAAATTTTTGTGACTTTTTTTGAAAACTAAATTTTGAGTTTAGCCTTCATCATCAACACTTACGTAGTAACTACCTTCATGTTGTGTTGCAGGAAATCTTTTTCCTTTTTCAAGATAAGTAGTTCCACCGTTATTTCCTTCGCGGTCGTAGGCTGCATATTCCCCAGATTCAGGAACTTGCTCACCAGGTTTCCATTTTTGACTCATTTTAACCTCCTATAAGTAGGTTGTGCAATGAGAGATAAAATATTCAAAAACTAAATTAAATTTTTGAGATATTCTTTCAATTTTTCTGAGATATCAGCATCTTCAAGGGCGAAATCAATGATGCATTTGACATATTCAAGTTTGTTTCCGCAGTCATAATATTTTGCATCAAATTCATAGCACACTGCACGATTTTTTTGTGCAAGAAGACTTACGGCGTCAGTAAATCTCACTTCTCCATTATCAAATTTTGGACATTTCAAAAGCTCGTCAAAGATTTCTGGCGTGAGAATGTAACGAGCGAGTCCAACCAAATTTGAAGGAGCTTTTCCTTTTTCTGGTTTTTCTATGATGTCTTGCATTTCAAAGCATCTGTCAAACAACTTCTTTTTTGTCACAATTGAGGAATAGTTGTGAATGACTTCCATAGGAAAAGGTTTTGCACCAATAACACATTTTCCTGTCTTTTCATATGCCTTTGCAAGTTGACCAATCGCTGGGAGTTTGCCTTTGTCTGATTTGCATAAGTCGTCTCCAAGAATCAAAGCAAAAGGTTTGTTGCAAGCCCAATCTTTGACGGAATAAATTGCTCCGCCAGAGCCGTTCATTTCTCCTTGATATACAAAATCAATTTTCATGTTGTCAATAATTTTGTTTAAGCCATCCAAAAGATGTGATTTGCCAGAATTTTTGAGTTCGGCTTCAAGTTTTTTGTCATGTTTGAGAAAACTTTTGACATATTCTTTTTCTTTTGATATCACGATGCAGACTTTGGTTATTCCGCTGTTGTAAAGTTCTTCGAGATGATAAAGAAGTGCAGGTTTGTTTTCAATTGGGAACAATTCTTTGGCAACTGCTTTTGTTGCAGGAAGAAATCGAGTTCCTCTTCCAGCCATAAGAATGACAGCTTGGTCAATTTTTTCAAATTCTTTCATCTTTTTTCTCCTTTTGATGATAATTTTTTATGTTTTTGATTTTGCATTTGATAAAAAAGAATTAACAAGTCAAACTTGTTAACTCTTGAATTTAATGTTATTTTTTTGCCAAAGAAACAGCAACAGCAAGAGATACTGTCGCGCCAACCATTGGGTTGTTGCCCATTCCGATAAATCCCATCATGGCAACATGAGCAGGCACAGAAGAAGAGCCGGCAAACTGAGCGTCACAATGCATTCTTCCCATTGTGTCTGTCATTCCATAACTTGCAGGGCCACATCTCATGTTGTCAGGGTGGAGAGTTCTTCCTGTTCCACCACCAGATGCAACAGAGAAATATTTCTTTCCATTGTCAATGCACCATTTTTTGTATGTTCCAGCAACTGGATGTTGGAAACGAGTTGGGTTTGTGGAGTTTCCGGTGATTGAAACATCAACACCTTCGTGTTGCATGATTGCCACACCTTCAGAAACATCATAAGCTCCATAGATTTTGACTTTTCCTCTTTCTCCGCTTCCGAAAGTAATTTCTTCCAAGATGTTCAGTTTTTGTTCATCATGGTCAAAATAAGTCTTTACAAAAGTGAAGCCATTAACTCTGGCGATGATGTATGCTGCATCTTTCCCAAGTCCATTCAAAATGATTTTGAGTGGAGTTTTTCTGATTTTGTTTGCTGTCTTTGCAATTCCCATTGCACCTTCTGCAGCGGCGAAACTTTCGTGTCCTGCCAGGAAGCAGAAGCATTTTGTGTTTTCGTCCAAAAGTCTTCCAGCAAGGCGACCATGTCCAAGTCCAATTTTTCTTTCATCGGCAACAGAACCTTTCACGCAGAAAGCTTGCAAACCTTCTCCGATTTTTTCAGCATATTCACTTGCACTTTTGCAGTTTGATTTCAAAGCAATTGCAGTGCCAAGAGCATAGGCATCAACTGCATTGTCAAAGCAGATTGGCTGAATTTCACGAACGATTTTTTCAACATCAATTCCGTATGAATTGCAAAAGTCTTTGGCGTCTTGAATGTCTTTGAGTCCATTATCTTTCAATGCTTTTGAAAGGTATGCATATTTTGTGATTTCTTCCATAACTATTCTCCTCTTGGATTGATGATTTTCTTGGCTTCATCAAATCTTCCATAATGTTTGGTCGACTTTTCAATTGCTTCTGCTTTTGTCAAACTTTCATCGTTAAGATTTTTAAGGAGCAGTCCCAAATTGACATATTCATATCCAATCACTTCTCCATTTTCATCAAGAGCCATCTTTGTGATGTATCCTTCTGTGAGGTTGAGATATTTAACTCCACCATTTTCGGTTGAAACGATTGTTCCGACTTGGCTTGTTTTGTATTTTCCAAGGTCTTCCATGCTTGCTCCGACTTCAAGTCCACCAAGAGAGAAAGCGGATTGACTTCTTCCATAGACAAGTTGTTCAAAGATGTTTTTCATTGCGTCATTGATGGCGTCACAAACAAGGTCGGTGTTGAGTGCTTCCAAAAGGGTTTTCCCAACCAAGATTTCTCCAGCCATTGCAGCCGAATGGGTCATTCCGGAGCAACCGATGGTTTCCACGAGTGCTTCTTTGATTATTCCGTTTTTCACATTGAGTGTAAGTTTGCAAGTTCCTTGTTGAGGAGCGCAAGCACCACAGCCATGTGAGAAACCAGAAATTTGAGTTATTTCTTTAACTTGGTCCCATTTTCCTTCTTGTGGGATTGGAGATGGGCCAAAGCCGTGCATATTTTTGACACAGCAATCTGAGTTTTTGTTGATCTTTTCCATAATATCTCCTTTCGTCTAAGTATAGCATTATAATCTTCAAAAACTCAAATGATTTTGGGTATTGACTACACAAAAATTGTGTGATAATATTAGAAGCGAAAAAGGAGAAATATTATGAATAAAGACAAAAAAACTCTGGCAAGTTTGAATATAGATGCGGAGACATATTACAGCCTCAGAAAAATCATGGAAGCCTTAAAGAAACCTTTGAATGTTGGCGGATTGAAGGAAGTTGGGCTTGTTGGACTTTATGACTTTGATGTCGTTCCAGAATATTTTTATGCAAAGAAATTGGACAAGCTTTTGACAGCATTGGAAGAAGAAGGAATTGAACTTACAATGTCTGAGGGAGAACTCGAATCTTTGGATTTCAGTTGGACAGACAACAACGACGACAGACTTCATTTGGGAAAGGTTTTGGTTGATCATGGGGCACTGGTTACAGAAGATGAAATGCAACAAGTTGTGACGACTCCAAAACAACAAAAAGAAGTTTCGAGAGATAGAGGCTGAAATTGTTTGACAAAAACAATTTTTGATGTTAAAATTTGCACATAATCAAAATGGCGGAGTAAGAAAAGTAGGTTTAAGTTTGACCTTCAGAGAGAGATTGGTTGGTGAAAAATCTTGGAAAACTTAAAGTTGAATTACACTTATTTCAAGTTTTGCGTAAGTCCACGAACGGACACAAATAGGATTGAAAAATTTTTCAATTGAATTGGGTTGGTACCACGAACGCACGCTTCGTCCCAAAATCTGGGATTTGGCGTGCTTTTTTGTTAGGTTGACTATGATAACAAAGAATGAGTTTCCGATTTTGGAGAGAGATAGTTGCAAAAATGGTTTGATTGTGAACAAGTTTGATGAAATCGGACTTGGAATTTCGACTCGCTTGCCACAAAAAGCACTGTTGCTTTTTCTGAAGGAGAGCGTGATCAACGATTTCGTTGAAAAAAATAATGGTGTTCCGCTTGTTCTTCACAAAACCGTTTCAAAACACTATCAACTTTGGTCAGTGAAATATAAAGGCGAAGATATTTGCATTTGTCAAGCGGGTGTTGGAGCACCTGTTGCCGCACAACTTTTGGATTACATGATTGGACATGGTGTCAAGAAAATTGTTGCCTGTGGTTCTTGTGGGGTTTTGAAACATGTTGACGAAGGTGCTTTTTTAGTTCCAGTTAAGGCCCTAAGAGATGAGGGTGTGTCATATAAATATCTTCCACCGACAAGGTTTGTCAATATCGATTCCAAATCCATCAAATCCATTGAAAAAACTTTCAAACGTATTGGACTTCCTTATGAAGAATGTGTCACATGGACGATTGATTCAATATTTCGAGAAACAAAAGACATGGTTGCCTACCGCAAAGAAGAAGGTTGTGATGTTGTTGAAATGGAGTGTGCTTCGCTTGCAAGCGTGGCAAAATTCAGAAAAATAAAGTTTGGACAAATTTTGTTTGCTGCTGACAGTTTGGCAAATATAGAAAAACATGACGCAAGAAACTGGGGAGTTGATTCTCACGATGTTGCTCTCAACACTTGCTTGGAAATAATTTCAGATTTTTAAAGGTTGATTTAAGTATTTTTAGAAAACTAAAAGGAGAAAAAAGATGAAAAGTGTAGATACAAGACTTTATGAAACATTGAAGGAAAGAGGACTTCTGTATCAATGTACTGATGAAGAAGGACTTAAGAAATTGCTTGAAAGTGGGAAGCCTGTCACTTTGTATGAAGGAACGGATCCAACTGCTGACAGTTTGCATATTGGACACTGTGTGCCATACTGCATTTTGCGTCGTTTTCAAAAAGCGGGACACAAGGTTATCATTTTGATGGGAGGTGCAACTGCTTGCATTGGCGACCCTAGTGGAAAGCAAGAAATGAGAAAGATGCTCACAAAAAAGCAAGTTGAAGAAAACATTGAAAAAATCAAGAACACACTTAAAGTTTTCTTGGATTTTGATGGCGATAACCCAGCAATTATTGTCAACAATGCCGATTGGTTTAAAGGTTATGACTATGTTGATTTCATGAGAGAAATCGGTGTTCATTTCAATGTCAACAAAATGCTTTCAAATGAAATCTATGTTGAAAGAATGAAGGAGGGTGGACTTACATTTTTTGAGATGGGTTACATGCTTATGCAGGCTTATGACTTTGTTCATCTCAATCAAAAATATGGTTGTGTTTTGCAATATGGTGGTCAAGACCAATGGGGGAACATTGTTGCAGGAACAGAACTACAAAGAAAACTCAACTACCAAAATGGAACAAATGTTTCGCTTATCGGAGCAACAAATCCTCTTCTTATGACGCCAGAAGGAAAGAAAATGGGCAAGACAGAAAAAGGCGCAATTTGGATTGATAAGGACAAGATTTCAGCATATGATTTTTATCAAGGTGTTTACCAAACACCAGATGCTTGTGTTGAAATGATGTTTGCTCTCTTCACAGATGTGCCTATGGATGAAGTTAGAAGATTGGTCAAAGAAGACATAGTCAAAGCAAAAAAGGTTTTGTCTTTTGAAGTAACCAAATTTGTTCGTGGTGAAGAAGATGCAGTTCTTGCACAAAACATGAGTGAAAATCTGTTCACACAAGGCGGTGATGACGCTCCAGTTGTTGAAGTTGAAAAGGCAGAATTTCCAATGATGATCTGTGATCTTGTCTTCAAATGTGGACTTGCATCATCAAAGAGCGAAGCAAGAAGATTGATTCAAGGTGGAGCAATAACTTTCAAAAATGAGAAAGTCGCAAAATTTGATATGCAGGTGACTGCAGCAGTTGCAAATGATGCGCTCATCAAAAAGGGAAAGAAAAACTTTATCAAAATTGCAGTTAAATAAACTGAATAAAAAATAAAAAGTCCAATAAATTTGGGCTTTTTTTGTTGTGAAATTTGAAATTATTTTTCAAAGTATGCCATTCCAACGCAACCAGGTCCAGCATGTGTTCCTATGATTGGACCAATGCCGGTGCAGTCATCAGAACTTATATTGAGATTTTTTTCAACTTCCTTTTTGAATTGTTGAAATCTTGTCAAGTCATATGAATGTCCCAATGATATTGCTCTGTCAAAATGAATATTTCCGACATTTTTAATCAAATTCTTGATTGCGTGGTTGTAGCCAATACCTTTTGAAAGGACAACCAATTTTCCGTCTTTGATTGTCACAATAGGTTTGATGTTCAGTGCGGTCACGGCGATTCCAGCAACGAGAGACAATCTTCCACCCTTGATGAGATATTTGACATTATCAATGACTGCAATCAGTTTGCATTTTTGTCTAAGTTCTTCCATTTTGGTTTTAAGTTCTTTCAAAGAGACTCCGCTTTTGATCAATTTCAAAGCTTCCAACACAAGAACTTTGTATCCCATAGTGACATTCAAAGTGTCAAAAATCTCAAGATTTGGAGAATTCAACTCTTCGCTGGCAAGTCTTAGGCTGTTGAAAGAACCTGAAAGACCACTTGAAAGTGCCATAACAAAAACCTCATTTCCGTTGTCCAACATTGGTTTGATGGTGTTGATGTATTCGTCTTGATTTATTTGGGTTGTATGTGGAAGATTTTTGCAGGTTTTAAGTAAACTAAAAAATGTTTCATCATCAAGGTTGACACCTGCGAGATATTCTTTTTCGTCAATACAAACTTTCATAGGAATCACAGTAACTCCCAAATCTTTTGCTTCTTGTGCGGTCAGGTCCGCTGTGCTGTCAATAACTAATTTAATCATATTTTTCTGCCTTTTATTTGATTTTTAGAATTCAAAGTGTTACACTTGTAACAGATGGTATTTTAGCAATGTTTATACCTAAAATCAACCTAAAAAATTCAATTTTTGTGTAATGTGATAAAAGGGGATAAAATGTATCAGTTGAAAGCAAGGAAGAACAAAAACAATCTTTTTGTCAGAGATTGCATAACTCAGGCCTTATTTGAACTTTTGAAAAAGAAAGGTTTTGAAGAAATAACAGTGACGGACATAATCAACAAGGCTGGTGTGAGCAGAATGGGATTCTATCGCAATTTTGCCACCAAAGAAAACGTTATTGAAGATTATATCCTTGACATTTTTGTGGAAACGATTGAAGAAATAAGAGCAAAAAGAGAGTTGGACTTCAGTATAAGCAGAGTTATGACAACAACACTGGAAAACTTCAAGAAATATGCGGACATAATTCAGTTGTTTTTGGACAAGGGTATGGAGTTTTTGCTTTATGATTGCTATCAAAAAGCATATTTCATTCTCAGAGAAAGCAGAAAACAAAAATCATCACATATCAGAGATTATTCCGAGCAGATGTTCATTGGGGAATTGTTCAGTTTGGAAATGTGTTGGCTGAAAAGTGGAATGAAAGAAACGCCAGAAGAACTTGCGAGAATATACAGATTGATTCACCTGTCAAGAAAATTAATCAGTTGACCAAGTCATTGAAATCAACACACATTGTTCTGGCAATTTTCAGCACCCAAATTGGTTCAAAATATGAGTGATTGTGCAAAACTTTTTGCAATTCTTTCAAAGTCAAATGACACTTTTGGGCAAATTGTTCTTCTGTCAAATTATGTTTTTTCATATATTCTTCAATTTTTTGAATTTTAATTGTATTCTCAAAAGTAATTTCATGCTTAAAATTTTTCATATATTTATTTCTCCAACGTAATGCCTTTTGGTATTATAATATCGATACCGTATGGTATTAGTCAAGCAATTTGATACCAATTGGTATATAATTTCCATATAAGGAGTTTTATATGAAAATATTTGCCGAAAGGTTGAAAGATTTAAGAACTGAAGCTGGACTTTCAACAAAAAAAATGGGCGAGAAAATTGGTGTCAGTGATGCTTGTATAAGTCGTTGGGAAAGAGATTTGAGAGAACCAAGTTTGGAGAATGCAAAACAAATTGCCGTCTTTTTCAAGGTGTCAACAGACTATTTGTGTGGATTGGAGGACTGATGACCACATTTGCAAAAGAAATTGAATATGTTGAAAAGAAATCGAGGTTTATCGGTTATCTTTTGAGATGCACAAGTGTGGAAGAAGTTCAGTCTGCGCTTTCTGATCTTAGGGCGGAGCATAAAAAGGCGACACATATTTGTTATGCATATTCTCTCAAAAATCCTTTCATGGAAAAGGCAGTTGATGATGGCGAACCGGGAGGGACTGCAGGTCGACCGATTCTTTCGGTGATTCAAAAAAAAGGTGTCACAGACACTTGCGTGTTTGTTGTTAGGTATTTTGGCGGAATAAAACTTGGAGCTGGTGGACTTGTGAGAGCATACACAAAAACAACAAGTGAGGTGCTTAAATGACAATCACAAAGATCAAACGAATTGGGAGCACAAATCGATTTCATGTCTATGTTGATGAGAAATGGAGCGGGATTTTTCTTGATGAAATTTTGGCCTTTTATCACTTTAAGACAAACATGGAAATTGACGAGGACGAATTTAAAAGCATCAAGTCCGAGAATGATGAAAAAGTCGCTTTTGATATGGCGGTTTCTTATCTTGAAAAGTACGTTGTCAGTGAGAAGGGGTTGAAAGATTACTTGAAAAAGAAGTCCTTTGATGGAAAAGTAATTGCCAAAACCGTTGAAAAATTGCGAGGGTATGGGTTTATTGACGATGAGAAATTTGCAAAGAACTATTTTGAAAGTTTGAGCACAAGCAAAGGGAAACGAGCAATTGCAAACAAGTTGAGAGAAAAAGGCGTGTCCGCTGAAATTATCGGAAATTTGCTGAAAAATGTCGATGAAGAATCACAGATTGAAATGGCAACAACACTTGCTGAAAAATTCGTGAAAAATCGTCAAATTGACACAAAATTAAAACAAAAATGCCTTGCTCATCTGATTTACAAGGGGTATGATTATAGCGTGGCACAAAAAGCAACGAAAAATGCCCTTCAAAACTTAGGAGAAAATGATGATTGGATTTGATTTACAAGAGGTTAAAAGAATTAAAGATGAAGACAAATTGCTTCAAAAAATTGCCCTTGAAAGTGAAATTGCTTACATAGAGAGATTTGTTAAAAACAAAAAAGAAAAAGTTGCAACTCTTTGGGCGGTTAAGGAAGCGGTTTTCAAAGCACTCGATGTTTCAAGTGGAGAGATTTCTTTCAAAGAGATTGAACTTTGTCACAAAGAGAGCGGTGCACCAATCATCATTTTGCATGGAAAAGCAAAAAAGCGATTTGAAATGCTTAAGGGAAAGGAAATCAATGTTTCCATTTCTCATCAAAAAAGCATTGTTGGAGCGGTGGTGGAAATTTGCACATAATCTTTTCATCTGTTGAGCATTATTGCTGAGAAAATTATCAAAAATTTGTTGCTTTGGTGGTGTCACATTGGCTTTTATGCCTTGTGACATCTTTTCTTTTTACTGATGAATAAAAATTTTTGCTTGTTTTAAAATAAGTATAAAATTTTGATAAACAGGAGATATTTTTCATGGAACAAAATGTTTTTCATGAACTTGAAAAAAGAGTCGAAGAAATTGAAAAGGAATATGGTTCCCTTGAAAATTTTGTCGTTAACTCAACAATTACCGATGAGAAACATAGAATGAGAATGGAAGAGCAAAATCCTTCCACATACAAAGAGATGTCGCTTGTTTATCAGTCGCTTTCTGACCTTGAACTTGCCGACCTCTTTGACTTTCAAAAATTGGCAGGTTCGTTTGATGGAGAATTCAGTTAAAAGAGGAGATATATATTTTGCCGACCTCAGTCCTGTTGTTGGGAGTGAGCAAGGCGGAATACGTCCTGTTCTCGTCATTCAGAATGATGTGGGAAACAAATATTCTCCAACAGTGATTGTTTCAGCAATAACAAGTCAACTTTCAAAAGCCAAACTTCCAACTCACATAGAGTTGTCGTCAGAGGTTTATCATCTTCCAAAAAACTCAGTTGTTTTGCTTGAACAGATAAGAACTCTTGACAAGCGTAGGTTGAAAGAAAAAATTACTGTTATTGATGAAAGAAAAATGAAAGAAGTAAATCGTGCACTTTTGATTTCACTCGGCTTCGTTCAATGATTTTTGTAAAGGTCCGAAAAAAGAAGATTGAGAATGTATCTTATCAAAAGTTTCTCAACAACTGCTTGAAGTTCGTAGTGTAGACTTTCCAATTTGTAATATTTTTGCTTTTGCTTATCACTTAGTTCTTTCAAAAAGTCTTCAGATAAATCAGAAAGCTTTTGCGTTATTTTCCATTCTTCAAAAGTTTCTATATGCCTTTGTAAAAATTCCTGAAAAATTAATTCGTCCATGTCAATGCTCCCTTAATGTGATTTGTTGAAATGTTATCACAAATCTTAAAATAAATCTCATATTCTGATTTTTAATCAGCAAAAGATGTTTAAAATGAAGATTTTTTCTTAAAAGACTTTACAATTTTTTCATTCTATGATAAAATATGGTCGATTAAATTTTAGGAGAATTGCCGTTATGATGATTGAACCACCTATTGATGAACTCACAAAAAAAGCACATGGAAACAAATATGTTCTTTCTATTATTGCTTCAAAAAGAGCAAAAGAAATTGAAACAACAAGAAGAGCAGAACTTGCCACTGCCGACAAAAAATCAATCAGCATTGCTCTTGATGAAATTTATGAAGGCAAAGTCGTTCCAAGCGATTTAAATGATTGATTTAGGCAAAATTTTTGTGATATAATTCTACTGTCAAACGGCGGTAGAATTATTTTTTATGAGGTTTTTATGGAAGATATCGAAAATATAAGAAAATTATGTGATTTGATTGGAGATAAGAAATTTTTATATATTTCTGGTAATGGTGGTGCTGGAAAAACCACTTATGCCCAAAAGATCAAAAATTTTTTAGAGATGAAGGGGAAAGTGGTCAATTTGATTTCAACAGATGATTTCATCACAGATTCAAAAGTTAGAAACAACAGCAAGTGTGAATGGTTGCTGAATGGCAAAAGTTATGAAGGAAGATATACATCATGTTGTGAAGAATCATATTTCTGGAATGGATTGATTTCAGTTTTGTATTCTTTAAGTGTTGGGTGTGACATTTGTCTGAAAACAAAACGAAATGGTATGATAAGGCTTCATTCGGGAGCAGACTTGACAATTGTAGAAGGTATTGGAACTTGCTTTATGAGTTTTGATGAACAATCTGTCAGTTTGTGGTTTGAATGTGAAAAAGAAACTGAAATTGAGAGAAGAATGAAAAGAGGTGGTTTGACAAGAGAAGAGGTTGTTTCAAGAATTGAAACTCGCGACAGCCAATTTTTAGCGAATGTTTTGCCTAATAAATTTAAATTTGATTGGGTGATTGAAACAAACAACGAAAGTTTGAAAATTATTAAAAATTAGGGAGAAAAATTTGTTCGCAAAAATCATAATTGACCAAGACGCCAAGGCTTTGGACAAAGTTTTTGAATATCGCGTTCCAGATGATATGTCTGTGCAAGTTGGAGAAAGGGTGATTGTTCCTTTTGGCAGTCGCAATCTCCAAGGGTTTATTGTCGGTCTTGAAGATGTCGCGGTCTTTGATGAAAGCAAAATCAAACCTATCGCACGAAAAATTGAAGATTTCCCTGTCATAAAAAAAGAAATGCTGGAACTTATGTTCTACATGGCAGACAAACTGCATCTCAAACTTGCAAGCATTTTGAGATTGTTTTTGCCTAGCGAAATGAGAACTGACCAAATTAAAGAACTTATTGTCAGATATGTTTCTCTTTCAGGCGGTGGACAAATGCCATCTTCTCGAGCAAAAAAGCAGTTGGAAATTGTGGAGTTTTTGAAAGAAAACGGAAAACAAAAATTTTCTGATGTTTCCAATCAGTTTGGATATGCTCCACTTTCTGCACTTGTCAAAAGTGGTGTTGTGACTGTGGAAGAAAAACAAGAAAATCGTGTTCCAGTCTTTGATGAGATAAAAAACGAACATAGAGTTTTGACCGCATTGCAACAAAGAGCGGTGGACACAATCACAGAAAACAAAACTTATCTTCTTCATGGCGTGACTGGAAGCGGAAAAACAGAAGTCTATATGAATTTGATTGAAAGGCAACTCGCTCTTGGCAAAACTGCTCTCATGCTTGTTCCTGAGATTTCTTTGACACCACAGGTTTTGGCAAGTTTCAAGGCACGTTTTGGTGAAAAAGTGGCACTTATTCACAGTGGACTTTCTGCTGGAGAACGTTTTGATGAGTGGAAAAGAATTTTCTTTGGAGAAGCAAGAGTTGTCGTTGGTGCAAGATCAGCAATCTTCACACCGATTGAAAATTTGGGAATCATCATCATTGACGAAGAACACGAGCAGAGTTATGTTTCGGAAAGCAATCCAAGATATGACACTCACATGGTTGCGGAGTTCAGAAGAAAATACAACGATTGCACACTTGTTTTTGGAAGTGCAACGCCTTCAATTGAAAGTTATTCCAAGGCGATTGATGGGGAGTATCAACTTGTCGAAATGCCTGTTCGTGTCAATGGAATGGAAATGCCAAAAATTGTTGTCATTGATATGCTCATGGAAATGCGACAGGGCAACAATCAGATTTTTGCCATTCCGCTGATTTATGAACTTAAAAATGTCATTGAGCAGAAGAAACAAGCAATGATTTTCATCAACAGACGTGGGTTTTCTTCGTTTCAACGTTGCAGGCAATGTGGTTATGTTGCCAAATGCACAGATTGTGATGTGTCACTTGTCTATCACAGAACGGAGAACAAACTCAAGTGTCATTATTGCGGAAAAAGATTTAGGGCTCTTGATGTGTGCCCAAGTTGCGGAAGTCGCGACATCAAGCAAGGGGCAATTGGCACTGAAAGAGTTGTTGAAGAACTTCACAAACTTTTCCCTGATGTGCGAATTTTGAGAATGGACAATGACACCACTTCAAAAAAGAATGGCCACAGAGAAATTTTGAATGAGTTTAGAAACACAAAACCAGCGATCTTGGTTGGAACGCAGATGATTGCAAAAGGGCATGATTTTGAAGATGTTGTTTTGGTTGGGATTGTTGATGCTGACCAAAGTTTGTATCAATCAGATTACCGCTCAATTGAAAGAACCTTCCAACTCATCACGCAGGTTGCGGGCAGAGCAGGAAGAAGTGCAACTCAAGGGAGAGTGATTTTGCAGACCTACAGTCCAAGACACTATGTCTATAGATTTGCAAGCAACTATGACTATAAAGGCTTTTTCAAAAAGGAAGCAAACTTGAGAAAGGTTACAAACTTTCCGCCTTACGCACGCATTGTCAGAATTTTGTTTACGCATGAAAATGAAAATACTGTGGCACAAGAGTGCAAAGTGTGTTATAATAAGGTCAAAGAAGTGAGAGATGCATATGCTGAAGATTTTGTCTATCTTGATGTCATGAAGGCACCGCTCAACAAAATCAAGAACAAATTTAGATATCAAATTATGATGAGATTCAAACTTGACAAGGCTGATGAAATTGAAAAGAAAATCTATGATTGTGTTGATGAAAAATGCAAATCCAGCGTCTTTTTTGAAATTAATCCAAACAATTTGAGTTAATTAAGGAGATTTATATGGCAACAAGAAAAATTGTGACTTTGGGGAATGAAACTTTGAGAAAAAAATCAAAACCGGTGACCGCTTTTGATGATTCTCTTGGCATTCTTCTTGATGATATGAAAGCAACTATGATTGAGAAAAAAGGTGTTGGAATTTCCGCTGTTCAAGTGGGGGTTCTTCGCCGTGCAATCGTCATTGAAGTTGAGCCTGAAGAATATTTGGAAATCATCAATCCAGAAATTGTTAAGACAAAAGGGAAAGTTACAAACAGCGAAGGGTGTTTGAGCATTCCTGGGTTCTATTGTGATGTCCCAAGACCTAGATATGTCAAAATTGTTGCACAAGACAGACATGGAAAGCCTTTTGAATTTGAAGCAGAAGATTATATTGCTCGTTGTGTTTGCCACGAGATCGACCATTTGAATGGCATTCTTTTTGTTGATTTGACGGAAGAAGGAAGAGAATATAAAAAAGAGCATGGGGTGGTTTGATGAAGATATTGTTTTTTGGAACTCCAAGATTTGCTGAAATCATTTTGCAGGGACTTTTTGACAACAATTTTGATGTTGTTGGAGTGGTTTGTCAAAATGATAAACCAGCAGGTCGAGGCAACAAGATGAAAACGCCACACATTGTGGAACTTGCAAGAGAAAAAGGTGTTCCAGTTTATCAATTTGAGAAAATTAGGGAACACATTGAAGATTTTAAGGCAATGGATTATGATTTGGCTGTGACTGCTTCCTATGGAAAAATTCTTCCAAAGAGTTTTCTTGACTTGAAACCTTGCATAAATGTTCACCCTTCCATGCTTCCAAAATATCGTGGAGCAACGCCAATTCAAAGTGCACTTTTGAATGGTGACCCAATGACTGGCGTGACAATCATGAAGACTGAAGTTGGCATGGACGATGGAGATATTTTTGTTCAAAAAGAAGTGGAAATTTTGCCAGAAGATGACTATGTTTCTCTTCTTGACAAACTTGCAAAGGTTGGACTTGATCTTTTGATTGAAACTTTGCACAAAATTGAAAATGGAAATGCAATCAGAACGCCACAGGACGACAGTAAGGCAACTTTTGTTAAACTGATTCAAAAAGAAGATGCTCTTCTTGATTTTTCTATACCAGTTCAAAGTTTGGTCAACAAGGTTAGAGCATTTTGCGAAAACCCCGTGGCATTCTTTCACTTGGGGGAGGACAGAATCAAGGTTTACAAAGCAAAGGTTGCAAATATGAGCACTGATGCACCTGTTGGGCAAATCATTTCAACAAAAAAACGTTTTCAGATTCAAGCAGTGGACGGTGTTTTTGAAATTTTGAAATGTCAGGCCTCTGGCGGAAAGGTTATGGACGCAAGTAGTTTTTTGAATGGTTACAGATTCAAGACAATGGCGGTGAGTCTATGATTTTGGACATGAATTTGCAAGAACTTACGGAATATGTGAAAGAACATGGACAACCGTCATACAGAGCGAAACAACTCTATGAAGGTTGCATTCTTGGCAAAAACTTGGAGGAAATTTCAAATTTGCCAAAGTCATTTAAGGACGAGATTGAAAAGGATTTTTCAAAGTATGAAGTCGTTGCACATCTTTTCAGTGATGACGGAACTCAAAAAGTTGCATTGAAACTTTTTGACGGAAGCATTGTTGAGAGTGTTTTGCTGAAATATAAATATGGCTACACAGTCTGTGTTTCGACGCAAGTTGGTTGCAGAATGGGGTGCAAGTTCTGTGCCTCAACACTGAATGGTTTGCAAAGAAATTTGAGTGCAGGTGAAATTTTGCTTCAAATTTTGTTTTTCAATCGTTTGCTTGGTGGAACGCTTAAAGAAAGAAAAGTGACAAATGTTGTGCTTATGGGATGCGGAGAACCTTTGGACAACTATGAGAATGTTACAAAATTTTTGAAACTAGTTTCCGATGAAAATGGATTGAACATCAGTCAAAGAAACATCTCATTGTCAACCTGTGGAATTGACCCAAACATATACAAACTTGCTGATGACGGTTTTTCTGTGACATTGACAATTTCTTTGCACGCACCAAATGATGAACTTAGAAAAACAATCATGCCGATTGCAAATGCGTACAGCATTGAAGAAATTTTGAAAGCGTGTGATTATTATTTTGACAAGACTGGAAGAAGACTTGAGTTTGAATATTCTCTCATTGAAGGCGTCAATGACGGAGAAAAAGAGATAAGAGAGCTTGCACAAATTTTGAAGGGAAAAACCTGTCATGTGAATTTGATTCCGCTTAACTCAGTCAAAGAGAAATCTTTGCTTGGGGTGACGAGAAAGAAAGCTTATGTGATTGCTGGAAAATTGGAAAAACTTGGAATTAATGCCACAGTAAGACGAACAATGGGCGAAGATATTGAGGGGGCTTGTGGACAACTTAGAAACAGGGTTGAGAAAAAATAAAAAAGGAGAAATATGGAAGAAAAATCTGTGAAGAAAAGAGGAAAAGGTTTTCTGATCACATCAATTGTGATTTTAGTTTTTTCGTTTTTGTTTTTTTGGGGTTCAACGGTTTTTGCAGATGTTTACAGAAGTTTGAAAGAAAGTGACACAATTGAGATTAATGCTACAATTAAAAACATTAATCCAATTAACTTTTATACAATAAATGTTGAAGAATATAATGCTGGTTTGTGTATTTATTATCAAGATATTATTCTTGATATGAACGAAATTAACAATCTTTCAATTGGACAAGAAATAACTTTCAGAATAAGATCAAACGAGGAGTCTTTGCTTGAAGATTCAAGTGCAAAAGTGGAAATTGTTTCATTAACATTAAATGAATCAGAAATCATAACTTTGGAAAGTTATAACACATTTTCTCAAAAAATGAAACAGCAGGCGACAAATGGATTTATTGGTGGCGGAATTTTCTTTTTGGTTTTAGGTGGAATTTTCCTGACAATTTATATATGCCTTAACTTGAAGAGAAAGGGAGAACCAAAATGAAAGGATTGGTATTGAAAAAACAGGCAGACCTTTTCACAGTTTTGCTCGGAGACCAAGTTATCACGACTGTTGCAAGAAAGGTTTTGAAAAAAGATGGAATTTTTGTGGGGGATTATGTTTTTCTTGATGAAGATGACGCTATCTTCAAAATTGACAAGAGAAAAAATGTTTTGATTCGACCACCAGTCGCAAACATTGACAGAATGTTTATTGTCGTTGCGCCTGTTCCAAAGGCTGATTTATACACAGTTGACAAAATGATTTTGTTTTGCAAATTGAATGCAATTGAACCAATTATTTGCATAAACAAAAAAGATTTGGACGAAGAATATTGCAAAAATGTTGAAAATATCTATAAAAAAATTGCAAAAACAATGATTTTTTCCAGTTTTGATGACAGTGTCATGAAATTGAAAAATCAAATCAAAGGCATTTGTGTGCTTGCAGGGCAGAGTGCTGTTGGAAAATCTTCCATAATCAATGCACTGAAAAAAGAAGAAGTCGCAAAAGTTGATACGTTCAGCAAAAAAATTGAAAGAGGAAAGCAGACAACAAGAACTGTGCAACTTTTTGAGTTTGGGAAGGGAAATTATCTTGCAGACACCGCTGGATTTTCCAAACTTGATGAAAAACTCTTAGACATCAGAGAAGACGAAATTAAGAGTTATTATCCAGAATTTTTGACTTTTGCTGAAAGGTGTAAATACAAAAGCTGTGCACATCTGACAGACAAAGATTGTGGAGTTGTCAAAGCGGTCAAAAATGGAGAAATCTCAAAAGAGAGATATGAAAACTATTTAAAACTTTATCAGACTGTAAAAAATATTAAAAGATACTGATAATGATTTTGAAATTGTGACAACTTTTTGTTAGAATAAAAAAGCGGAGGATATATGAAAAAACGAGTTGATATATCTGTGTCAACTGACCCTATCAGTGACTATCAAAACATAATTGAATATGCAAAACAAATGCAGGGCATTGCGGAATTTTTGCATTGTGATGTTATGAATGAGAATTTTGTGCCTAAAAACACCTATGATTTTAATCTTGTGAAAAACATCAATAGAAACAGCGCAATCATGCTTGATGTTCATCTGATGGTCAATGAACCTTTGAATGATGTTCCAAAATATATTGAAGCAGGTGCAAACATTGTCACGGTGCATTATGAAGCATTTGAAAACAAAGAAGATTTGGTCAATGTTTTGAAATATATTCAAGAAAATCACACTTTGGCGGGAATTTCGTTGAAGCCAGAAACACCTTTTAAAGATGTTCGTTCTTTTGTTTTTAATTGTGATGTTGTTTTGGTTATGGGTGTTGAGCCAGGGGCAAGTGGTCAAAAAATCTTGGATGAAACTTATGACAAGGTCAGAGAAATTTATGAATTTAGACAATCAAACAATTTGAATTTCAAGATTGAGTTTGACGGTGGAGTCAATCCTGAAACTGCAAAAAAACTGATTGAATGTGGAGTGGACATTTTGGTTAGTGGAACATATGTTTACAACAGCAAAAACAGGCAACTTGCTGTTGAAGAACTCCGTGGAGAAGAATAGGAAAAATTTGTTGGTGGAGTTATGATTAAGACGATAATTTTTGATTTTGATGACACTCTTTATGTTGGAGATGTTTGGGGCAAAAAATGGGCCGACTTTTTGGAAAAATTTGCCCAATATATTGTGAATAATGAGTCAACATATAAAGAAATAATGAAAAAATATGATTTAATGAATTCATTAAGAACTCAAAAAGATGTTTGCATTATGGCAGAAAAAGAAGGTTTTGGGCATAGAAGATTCAAAAAATTCTTAAAGCATAATATTTATGAACACGCGACGAAAGAAGTTGAAGTCATCAGTGCAGATTTCTTGAAAGAGCTCAGCAAATCTTATCATTTGTATGTGATTTCATTGTCTGCTCAAAATTATTTGAAGCATTATTCAAAATTGTATGGTATTGATGAAAAATGCTTCAAAAAAATGTATTCTGTGGATTTGTGTGCAAAAGACAAATCTAAGGTGGTTCTTTTGAAAAAGATAATGAAAAAAGAAAAGTGCTCACCAGAAGAGATGTTGATGGTTGGTGATAGTTTTAAAAATGATATTGAACCAGCAAAACAACTTTCAATCAACACTTTGCAGTTCAATGGAGATTTCAATCAAATTTATGAATATTTCACAGAAAACAAAATTCTTGATTGCAAGAAGTACATAAAATAAAACAGGGCAAAGCCTGTTTTTTTGTTAGGTTGATTTTATTATTTCAATAATTTTTTCTGTGACATCTTGTTTTTTTGCTTTTCTTTTTTGAGCAATATACGATGGTAAATAGAACAAGAAAGGAATGAGTGCATATGCAATATACAAAACAATAATCCAAAGCCATTCTGGCATATGATCTGAAATCAAGGAGAATGGGAAACCACCTCTGAAGAACATATATGAGCAATTATAAACAAAGTTTATGACATTTGCAGGGATTGAAACTACGAAAAGTGGAATGAAAGCCAAAATGGCATCTTTGATGTTTTTGTAACTATAATAACCAGAGAACAACATAAGCAAAGCAACAAAAACCATAGTACCATGATAGAACAGCGTATGCAATCCGCTGAATGAGATGACAGAATAGTTGGACAAAACATTTGAAGGGTAAATAAAGTTAACAAGTCCACCAATCAAGTTGAGGGTGCAAAGATAACTGCAGGACATTTTTCGAGAGAACCCAAATTCCCTCCCCCATATTGCAAATGGCATGACATACATGAAAATGCTACATATATAAAGAGGAAGAATGCCTGTGACTTCAAAACCATTAGGATTGGTCATCGATTCCCAGGTGATTTTCACAATTTCAAGTGAAGTCATCAATGCCCAAAGAACAATGAAAAGAACTTTCATTTTCTTTTTGTCCATTTTTCTTAAAAACCATGCCAAAAGTGGAACGGCGATAATTAAGACAATCATAACACAGATATGCAATGGAGAAAATAATTTTCCTGGAATATCTGCGGGCAAGTATGCTTTGTTCGTGAAAAAATACTTAAATACATTCATTTTCTTTTACCTCGTCTTTTTTTGTTTTAGTTCTGCTTTTTAATTTTTTATATATTAATTCAATTAATTTAAAAATTCCGAATTGTAACCAAAATAATATTACTGCTTGTGCAAAATAAGCTAAGAATGCATATAAATGTTTTGAATAATTGAAAATAGACTGCAAGATTTCCAATCCAAATGGGTTTGACAAGAACATCATGTTTGTTCCCAAAAAGTGATTTACAATTGCGGCAATGGCAGTGAAAATTGTTACAAATGAAAAGTAGTACACGAAGTGAATAGCTTTAGGTTTGTAATCTTTTAAAATCAAACAAGCTGAATATAACATCAACCAATGATATATGAGGCTGTGTATTGAACCTGGGTGCCAAATAGGCAAAATCATTAAAGATGTTGATGGATAAAGAATGTAACAAATTGAAGGGAAAAATCCTCCGAACACGACCATGACTTTTCCCAATGTGGAAATGTATTTGTTTTTTGCAAATACCAACCAAATAGCGAAAAGAAACATACTGCAATAATATAAAGGTATCCAAGCGTCTCCGCTTTCATGTTTATAGATCCTTATTATAATTTTTACAATTTCAAGAACGGTGACTATGATGGCAATGATCAATAATGCGACTTTTCTTTGCTTCTGATTTATTTTGCGAGTGAAAAACAAAACGAATGCAAGAGAAATAAAAAATATGGCTATTGCAAAAAAATGCCAGGGTGTATAAAGTCCACAGATTTGATCTTCAGTAAAATTATCGTAAAACATGATGATATTATTTTAAAAGATAAATTCTTTTAAAGTCAATAAAAATTAATAACAATTATTTAGTTATCAATCATATTTTTTTGATTTTATCAGTTTTTGATATATAATAAAAATAGAATTGGAGAGATTTTGTGGAAGAAAAACAGAGATGTTATTTTGTGATTGATATGAAATCTTTTTTTGCTTCTGTTGAATGTGCAGAAAGGGGACTTGACCCGCTTACAACAAGACTTGTTGTTGCAGATGAAAGCAGGGGAGAAAAAACCATTTGTTTGGCAGTGTCGCCAGCGATGAAAGCACTGGGAATCAAAAACAGATGTCGTTTGTTTGAAATTCCCAAAGACATTGATTTTGTAATCGCAAAACCTCAAATGAAAAAATATATTGAATATGCTTCTGAAATTTATGGGATTTATCTTGACTACATTGACAAAAACGATATTCATGTCTATTCAATTGATGAAAGTTTTATTGATGCAACTGATTATTTGAAACTCTATAAAATAAGGGCAAAAGATTTTGCTTGCAAACTTATGCATGAGATATATGAAAAATTGCACATTCCTGCAACTGCAGGAATTGGCACGAATATGTATTTGGCAAAAATAGCCCTTGACATAACGGCAAAACACGCAAGTGACCATATCGGGTGGCTTACAGAAAAAAAATTCATAAAGGAATTGTGGAATCACACTCCGCTTTCTGACTTTTGGGGAATTTCAAAAGGGACGATAAATCGACTTGCAAAATTTGGGATTTATGACATGGAAGGAATTGCAAAATGTGATCCGGACATTTTATATGATGAATTTGGAGTTAATGCCGAACTTTTGATTGATCATGCTTGGGGAAGAGAGGCCTGCTTGATGTCTGACATAAAAAATTATAAATCAAAGAAAAAATCAATGTCGGGTTCTCAAATTTTGCCACGTAATTATTCTTTCAAAGACGCAAAAAATGTTATGAATGAAATGGTGCAAAACGCTTGTTATGAATTGGCACGACAAAAATATTCAACGCAACTGCTTCATCTTTATGTTGGTTATGGTGACAAAAAGAGTGATGGAACGAAAGGGACTGTCAGAATGAAAGTTTGCACAAATATCTATTATTTTATTGGTCCATATTTCGAACAACTTTTTGACAAGATTGTTGACAAAAACAGACCAATAAGAAGAATTGGATATGATTTTGCTGATCTTGTTCCTGAGGAGCAGGAGTTCTATGATTTGTTCACTGACATGAAAAAGGTGAAAAAAGAAAAGGAATTGGTGAAAAGTTTACTCGACATTCAAGATAAGTTTGGGAAAAATGCAATTTTGAGCGGAATTGATTTTTTTGACACATCAACACAACGAGAAAGAAACAATATGATTGGAGGACACAACAGTGGAGAGAACGAAGATGCCTAGGTCAGAACGGGCAAAACAATTTGCTCCCTTTGACGCATTGAAAGGGTTGCATCGTGCATTAAGACTTAAAGAATTTGAGCATGAAAGAATTGAAAAAGGGGATTTGTCAGACGAAAAAATAGGTGAAATTTCTGAAATTCTAAACAATTTAAAATTTAAAGACAAGGTTAAGGTTGTCTATTTTGAAGATGGACACTATTTCAGTGAAAGCGGGCAAGTTAAAATTGACTATACAGAACAGAAAATTGAAATTAATCACAAATGCATCAATTTTCTTAATATCATGGACATTTCTTTGTTGAAATAAAAATTGAAATTATTCCATTTTCATTGACAGCGAAGAATTATATTTGTTAACCTATTCATAGGATAGAAAACAAGGGGGGGGGATAGATTTAATGTTAAGATTTTTCAAAGCGTTATTCGGTGCAAAATCTCAATATCTCATGATTGCTGGACAAAGTGAAGAAGACAAACAAAAGGTGACAAGACTTGGGGTTCAGTCATTGATTTTGGCGATTGTTGGAACAGTGTTGGTTTTGCTTTGTGTTTACTTTGGAACAGTGTGTGCTCAAAATGTGACAAGTGAACAAGTGGGCGATGGAACTTACAATTTTCCAATTATGTCATTTGTTGGTGCAATCATTCTTTACTGTTTTGCATTGGTAATTTTTCTTTCTCTCAACTTAAGTTCCATAAGTTTTGCCTCTTACCAAATGAAAGTTAACAAAAAAGTTATTGGCAAAGTGGCTCTTGCTGTGAGTTTGGTTTGCGGAATTGGTCTGATTATCGCAACCATTGTTATGACAGTTGTCATGCTATAAAAAAACAAGTCTGTTATTGACTTGTTTTTTATTTATGTGTGTCAATCATTCTCCTTTGCTTGCTCTTTTGTCTTTCGGTCTGTCATGAATTTTATCAATAGAGTCAAAAGTTTTGTACGCTGTCGAAAAATTATGCGGATTTGCGTTTAGATGAGAGATATTTGTTAAAACATCTTTAAACTGATCATCAGGCAAATGTCTGAAAGGCATACCAAAATCATTATTTAGATATACGTTTTCTTCTTTAGAGGAAGTGTAGTCTTTTGTTTTGATTTTAATCAAATATTCTAATAATTGGTCAACACCTATTCCATATCCGTCACCAGGCTTTGAATGTTTCGGATTGCTGGCAAGTTTATATATTGAAGCGACACCTTCACAAAAATGGAAATGTGGTTGTGCCAATCTATCAGGGTAAACAAGTTTGTAAATGGTTGGAATGAATTGCTGATTATATAAATCAATTTCTTTTTCTGGATATCTTTCTTCGCAATAATAATTTACATGTTTGACATCTAAGGTATCATATCTATACAACAAGATAGCATCTTTAAGTCCATTTAATCCATAAGGAAGATAATATTCATGTATAGAAAAATCTTTATATTTTTTTGATATTTCCGTTATGTCATTCAAACTTGTTATGTCGTTTGTCATTATCAAATTATCGAGGTTAGAGGAAATTATTTCAGCATCTTTTCCTTCTGGATTATTTTTGAAAGTTGAAATTCTTAATATTAATGCACCAGGATTTTTTCCAACGGACAAAAGTTCGCTGAAGTAAACAACATCATTTTTCTTGTCTTTGACTAACTGAAAATTATTAAAAAGTCTTTCCTTGTTAGATTCAACCAAAATATGCCAAATGTCCGGATTAAGCAAAATAGTTTCCGTTTGAAGTCTGTCAGTTGTGATTGGAGTTGAAAAAAATTCTTTTTGCAATCGGTCTTTATCAATTTCAATTTTGTGAAGTTCATCAATGTATTGTCCATCTAGAAGAAGCTGTTGGCAGGTTGCACAAAATGATTCTCTGATCTCTTTAAAACTACGAAGGTCGACAGTCCAATCATCATGCTTAATTTCACCTTGAAATCCTGCTGTGGTTCTTTTGATTTCTATCATTGCGTCTTTATCCATTCTTATACTCTTCCTTTTTTATAATAATTAATTGCAAATGTGCTTGCATCAAACTTTAGTAATTGAAGAAATATAAATCCATACGAAATGTATAATGCATTATTGTCACGCTTAAAAAGAATGGTGTTTCAAAATTTATTAATTGGTAGTCCCAAGGGGAATCGAACCCCTGATTCCGCCGTGAGAGGGCGGCGTCTTAACCGCTTGACCATGGGACCATGCGTCTATATCTTATCAAAAAAATCATAAAAAAGCAATAAATTTTGAAAAATTGTTAAGATTTGTAAGTTTTGTCTTACTGTATATTATGTTTGTTAATTTTGTACTCGCTCTCAAAATTTGAAATTAAACATCAAATTCGACATTAATTTTGTGAAAATATTTAAAAATTTTGAACAAAAATGCTTGTATTTATTGGCTAAAAGTGGTAAACTTAAAACTAGTTTGATGAGGTTGCAATGAAATTAAAAAAATCAGTCAATAAGTTTTATCGCAAAATAAAACTTATCATCTACAAGAATATGTTTGATCGCATCAAGGATAAGGAAGAAGCTTTGTCTTCAACTGAGTATTTTTGCCTTGAGTGTATTTATCTTATGGGAAATCCAACAATATCTCAGTTTGCAAACTTCTTAGACATTTCTTCACCTAATGCAACATACAAAGTTAAACAACTCATCAAGAAAGGGTTTATAACAAAAGAAAAATCTGAAAAAGACAAAAGAGAATATTTCCTTAAACCAACTCAAAAGTTTTTTGATTTTTATGAAAACAAAGAGGACTATGTCATTGTCAATGATTTGAAGAAAAATCTTGATAAGAAAGATTGCAAAAAAATTGATAAGATTATGAAAATTTTGACCGATCAAATGGACGGCGAAAAAGCATAAGAATAACCGAGAATTTCTCGGTTATATTTTTTCTATCAATGTTTTAATTTGGTTGGCAAAAGATATTGCTTTTTGTTTGTTTGGATATTCAATCATAATTCTTATCTTATCTTCCGTTCCGCTTGCTCTGATCAAGATTCTTCCGGCAGGGGCTATTTCATTTGCAATCTTGTTTGCCAAAATTTTCAAACCTTCATTATTCATGATTTTGATTTTGTCTTTGACTTGTAGGTTGATGTTTTCTTGATAGATTAAGTTTGCATCAAAAAGTTGGTCAAGAGATTTTTGTGTCTTTTGCAAGATTTCACAAATTTTCAAAGATGTCAAAATTCCATCTCCGGTTTGTGCATAGTTTTTGATTATGATATGTCCAGATTGTTCCCCACCAAGCGTCAAATTCATTTTTTCCATGGCTTCGATCACATATTTATCACCGATGTCTGTTCTTATAAGGTTGATTTTATTACGATTCAATGCGACCATGATTCCGCTGTTTGTGTGACTGGTTCCAACAACAGAGTTCGCATATAATTGTCCTTGTTGTTTCATCTGTGTTGCCAAGATGTAGAGAAGTTTGTCACCATCAAAAATGACTCCACTTTTGCTTACTGCAATCACTCTGTCTGCATCTCCATCGTAAGCAAAGCCAACGTCTGATTTGGTTGATGTGACTTTTTTCACCAAATTTTCAATGTGCAAAGAACCACAATTTACATTGATTTTGCTTCCGTCGTTTCTGCACGATAGCTTAAAAACCTTCGCTCCAAGTTTCTTAAAAATTTTTGGGGCGATTTTGAAACTTGCACCATTGCTTGCGTCAATGCAAATTTTCAAATTGGTAAATTTCACATTTGTGCAATTGAGCAGATGTTCAATATATTTCTTTTGAAGATCTTCTTTTTCTTCGTATTTTCCAGAATTGTCGCTTATGTATTTATTTGAGAAAAATTCTTCCAAAAATTCTTCTTCATTGTCGCACAACTTTTTTCCTGTGCAATCAAAAATTTTGATGCCATTATAGTTTGGTGGGTTGTGAGAGGCTGTTATGATGACACCAAAATCAAACTTTTCGCTTTCTGTCAAGAAAGAAATTCCTGCGGTGGGAATGGTTTTGACATTGACAACACTTCCTCCACCTTGAACAATTCCAGCACTTAATGACAATGTCAAAGCATCGGCGGAAACTCTTGTGTCGTGACCTATAATAACTTTTGGATTGTTTTTGATTTGTGTTAGGGCGTTTCCAACAGAAAATGCCACATCGCAAGTCAAAGTTTTTCCATATTCACCTCGTATTCCATCAGTTCCGAAAAATTTAGCCATAAATCCTCCTGTGTTACATAAGTATTTATGATTTATTTGATTTATTAGTTAATGTTTGTTGATATATTAAATTTTTTACTTGCAAAATCATTTTAAATCATTTACAATAGTGTAGGTTAACGCAGTGATATGCATAAGGCAAAAGGGGAAAGATAAAATGATAGATAAAGACGGAATAGAGCGTCCTGATAAATTTGATGGGAATATTCTGGAAATAAAACACACAACAAGAAAAATCAAATTTGATGATAAATACAATTATTTGCCAAGAAACATATTTTTTCGTATGTGGGCGGCATTTTTTAGAGCGCTTGCAATATGTTTTTTCAACCCTTATATGGTTTTTAAATTCAAAATGAAGACTTTTGGCGGAGAAAATAAAAAGAAATTGAAAGGCAAACCTTTTGTGATGACTTGCAATCATGTGCACTTATTTGATGATGTCAGCATTGGGACAAATTTGTTTTGTTGGAGAAAGATATATTACACAACCTTGCAACAGAACATTCAAAGACCAATGATTGGGTTTTTCTTGCGCTCATTGGGAGGGATTCCAATCCCTGCAACAAGCATTTCTGGAATGAAGAAATATAACCAAGATTTGAGTGAAATTTTAAAGAAAAACAGACCAATTCTTTTCAACCCAGAAGGTTCGATGTGGCCACACTACAGAGAAATAAGACCATATAAAAGAGGAGCATTCTCAACTGCTGTAAAGAATGATGTTCCTGTTTTGCCAATCGTTTTGCTTTTTAAGGGTAAAAAGAAAAAAAATGGTAAATATAAATACAGAATTTATTTTGCAATATGCAATCCAATTTATCCAGACAAAACACTGCCAGATGAAAAGAGCCGATCTGAAAAAATGATGCAACAAACATATGAAACAACAAAGAGAGTTGCAGAAGAATGGTATCAAATTCAAGATTGTGGATTTGGCGACGAAAAATACACAAGAAAATTGCGTCCACACAAAGACCTTTTCTTTGAAAATGACCAATGGATTGTGACAGAAAGGAAGAAAAGTCGCAAATAGAATGAAAGACAAGTGAATTATTTGCTTTATAAATAAAGATAATATATAATGAAATAGAAATGAAACGAATTTTCTGTATGCTTTTTTTAATATTGTGTGGATTTTCACTTATTGGTGGAGGAACTTTTTTATTGTCTGGCTGTTCTTCTTCACAGACAGAAACTGGCGGGGGGGGGACTTCGTCACCTTCTGAGGACGAAGAAAATCCAGATGATGGAGAAGATGGCTCCGATGACGATAATTCTAATGACTCTGACAATGATGAAGATGGTGATTTGGGACAAAATGCAACATCAGAGTTTGACTGGACAATCATGATTATGTACAGAACTGGTGCGGGAGATTCTTATTCTCTTGCAACCCAAAATGATAATGATTGTGCAGCAGGAGCACAGGGTTATTTTGATATGCAGTGGGCAGACGAAAATTATAAATTGGGAAACCTAACTGCCCACACTAGAACACAATATAAAGCAAAAGGGAAAACTCTTGATGTAACAAATAATCATACATATGGTGCAAAATATATGCATTATGATTATTGGAATATTTTCTCTTATAGACGTTTGATTATTTTAGATTGTTATTATAATACAGGATACACAAGCAGGTTTTTTGGAATACAAACTTCAACGGACAACAGCAGTGGAAGATCATATGAGAACACGGGAAGATATTTTATCTATAGAAACAACAATGCAGAACATATTACGACCGACCAAAATACTGCAACAAGTGGTTGTGAGAATTGGCTTAAAGGGACATATTATCTTTTATTTAGAGAAAAATATTCTATTAAATATTATTCTCCGACATCTTCTTCTTTGATTACAAACTCAACTCAATATGCTGGAATAGGATTTAATTTGGTATCTGCGCCATCAACAAGAACGGGATATACTTTTGCTGGTTGGAAAGAAACTTCTGGCACTGGCAATGTTTTTCCTGCGTATTATTATTTTGAAGATAGTTGGTCAGATAGCGACAAGACCTTTGTTGCTCAATGGATCCCGAACACTTACACTGTGACATATAATTTAAATGGCGGAAGTGGGGTGACATCAAATCAAGTTAGATATAATGATACATATGGAAAATCAAATTTGTATGTGGCAAATACAAGAGGAGATTTAAATGGATTATCTAACAACATTTTTACAATAAATCATACAAATGGCACATCTAGCACTTCCTATAGGAATTTTTTCCAACCATTTGATAGAACTTATGCTTCTAACACAAAGTATACGGCTGTTATTGAGGTCTTATCATATTCAGGAAGCTCGTTTTATCTTCGACTTACTTCCCCCAATGAGGGTGGAACCAATTTAGATGTTGCCACAGATTCAACAGGTTGCACTATAAGTGGCACGGGACGGTACACTGTCACATTTACGACGCGTAGTTCTATTGGAACACCAACATATAATTTGCGTTCATACATTCCAGTAGATCCTGGCAAAAGAGCCTACGCAACATTTAGAATTTCAATTTTTACTGGCGATATATATTATGATTCATTTAGTTATGCAACTGCAGGTAACACGCCTTCGACAAATGAATTGCCAACACCTACAAAGACGCATTATACCTTTGCAGGTTGGTATAAAAACAGTAGTTTGACAACAAAGGTTTCTTCAACATCAATAGTATCTACGGCTAGTAACCACAATTTATATGCGAAATGGTCACCAAACACTTATTCTTTAAAGATAACTTATTATGGAGGCACGACACGGCAAAGTAATACGACAAATTTGAATATAACAGCGGCGAATTGCACGGTCTCGAGCAGTAGCATTGCGACAGGGGGCACTTCCACAATTTCGCATACCTACACGACAACTTCATATAGTGTTGTCCTAAAATTATCCAACAGTGCAAGTTATGATTATTATCTAAGGACAGGCAGTGGACCAACAACAAGTTCTTATACCAAACTATACACAACATCAAGTGACTCATATACATACACATGGAAACCTGATTCAAATGATTCATTATATGTGTATGTAAAACAAAGATATACAATAACATACAGTGCAAATGACGGGAGTGGAACTCTTCCATCGTCAGATACTTATAAATATAAAATACATGGGACAGCATTAACACTTGGGACAAACAGTTTGACAAGAACGGGTTACACGGCAAATGGCTGGAACACGAATACATCTGGTACAGGGACACACTATGCATCAGGTGGAAGTTATTCAACAAATGCAAGTGACACATTGTATGCAGACTGGACACCGCAAGTTTCAACAATCAAAGTTCAAATCAAGACATCAACAGATGGAACGAATTATACAAATTCGGTTACAGGTGGAACAACATCAGTTAGTTATTTTTATGACAACAATAATACGCCAACAGAACAGTCTTGGGCATGGAAAGCAGATAGTAGTGGTGGTTCATTAGGCACAGTTGCAACGAATGTGTTGATAAGTCAAACGGTGACATTTACACCATCGGAAAATAGTGGTTATGTATTTGTGGGAGCGTCAACAAGTTCGAGTCCGCCAAATTCATCAACCGCGACGACATTCACACCTACAACATCGGGAGCAACCTACACAATCAATGTTTATTTCAAGGTGTTGTCATCGAACCAATTGAAGTATGACAGCACAGATAAGTATTGGTATTTTGAGCATGGAGAATATCCACAGAATTATGTGGGGACAAGCATGAACAACACGCTTAACAGTGTAAGTCCAACAAAGAGTGGAGAAATCAAATACAACGACGGAACAACAAACCAAAAGATTGAAGTTTATACATACAACAGCAAAAAATATGCAAGACTTCAAGCAACAAGCACACAAACACTTAAGATGAGCGATGGATCAAGTTACACATTCACAAGTGGGCAATATTATTGGTTTGAAGTGGAACCAATCAGATGGAGAGTGAGTGACTACGGAGTGTCAAGCACATCATACCCAAGTGGTTGGAGCACATATGGAACATACAAGACCAATTTCACAGTTGTAAGTGACAGAATATTGACACTGGGTGCAGTTGAGACAGAAAACGTTACAGAAGGTTGGGAATTTGCAGACAGTGATATGTACAGCAACATATCAGGATTGAACAAAACCGAATCAACAACAAACTTCTCTGCAGGTATAACCAATAAGCAAGCATCAACAGATTACACATATTACAGATTTGGTGATGCAGGACAACAAAACAAAGTTGTCAGTGTCTCGGTGACAGAAGATGGGGTCAGGGTTGCATCAATCAAAGAGATAGATGACTACTTGACAGACTATTCAGCAAAGGCGAGTGACATGGTATGCTTCTTGCTTGGATGTGGGACAGATGATTACGTTGACTATTGGACAAGAAATTTGGGCACAGGACTAGGAAATGGACAAGTGATCACAAATGCTGGTGTCACAAAATCAAACTGGCTTGGATATGTTCAAGGTGTTCGTTTGGCTCTTACCATGGGAAATGGTAGCAGAATTTAAAAAAAGTCTTGAAAAAATTTTCAAGGCTTTTTATATTTTTTGAAAATCAATTTTAAATTATTATTGTTTATGATATAATATAAACTATGAAAGAAATTTATGATGTTTTGATTATTGGTGGTGGTGTGGCCGGAATGACGGCAGCCATCTATGCCAAAAGAAGAGGAAAAAATGTTGCAATAATTGAAAAGTTCGCTTTGGGCGGGCAAGTTGTTTCCCTGACCAGAATTGAAAATTTTCCTTCGCAGTCTGAGATTGATGGTTTGTCTTTAAGCCAGATGTTTTCAAAACAAATCAAACATTTGGATATCAAAGTCATTTTTGATGACATAAGCAAAGTAGATTTTTCTGACAAAGAAAAAGTTTTGTATGGGAAGAAAGGACAATACTGGGCAAGAAGCATCATAATTGCCACCGGGCTTTCAAGTGTGGAAATTGGGAAGAATGAAAATGAATTCCTTGGTCGCGGTGTGAGTTATTGTGCAGTTTGTGACGCAAATTTCTATAAAAATCAAACCGTTTGTGTTGCCAGCAAAGGTGGCAGTGGAATTAAGGGCGCTTTGGACCTTGCAGAGGTTTGTTCAAAAGTTATTGTGCTTGACAGTGGCGATATGTCCAAATATGCAAGTGTAAACAAAAATCCAAAAATTCAAGTGCTTTCAAATGTTGAAATTGAAAAGGTTGAGGGAAAAGATGTTGTTGACAGCGTTGAAGTGAAAATTGCTGGAGAAGATAAAAAAATTGAAACCTCAGCACTGTTTGTGGAGCTTGGAAAGAAGCCTAAGACAGAGATATATCAAAATGTTTTGGAATTAGATGACAAAGGCTTCATCAAAACAGATGCCAACATGAGAACTTCTGTTGATGGAGTTTATGCCGTTGGAGATGTTAGATGCGGATTTTTGAAGCAAATTGTCACAGCGTGCAGTGATGGTGCAATTGCTGGACAATTGGCATAGTTTTGTGTTTGTCACACAAAGTGAGAAATGTGCATAAAACAATACCATGGAAAAAGAAAAGAAATCAAATATAAAAATAATTTGTGTTAAAGCACCACGCTGGTCAGTGCCTTTTTTGAAGATGTTTTACAAAAAAGATTTAAAAGACTGATAAAGTGTTGATTTTATTTATAAACTAATATATAATAAAAATGTGAAAAAAGTATTAGTAATAATGCTTATGATTTTGTGTGGATTCGCTTTTGTAGGAAGCGGAGTTGTTTTGTTGTCCGGTTGCTCAACATCTCAGTCCGAGAATGGCGGGGGGGATTTCGTCACCTTCTGAAGACGAAATAACTGAAAATCCAACTGACGAAGAGAACAATGAAGGCGAAGATGTTGATGATGAAACAGATGTAGGAGATGAAGGTGGTTCTTCGGATCAAGATGACGAAGAAATTGAAGGTGATTCAAATTTTAATTTTACAGTTCAATTACATGAAATTGTAAGTTCTAGTACATCGTACACTGGTTCCTCAGTTTATGAATCTGGACAAACCTATGGACCTTATTTTAATATATATTGGAATGATGAGAATGGGAATGGTCAAACATGGGGAAGTACGCCAACTTGTACAGCTGCACATAATGTGTCGCTTTCAGGCGGAAGCTCTGGGAGTAAGAATGCAAGTGGTTTAAGTAAGTTTTCCTATAAGTATACAGCGGGCTGGCCAAGAAGATTTGCAAAAGTTTCTCTTTATGGAACTAGTAGAATGCCTAGTTATACATATTGCGGAATGACAAATTCTTCTATCTATACCTATGCTACTACTGCAAGTTCAAATACCACATATTATTTATATCAAAATACCTATAGCACATCTCAGCCAAGTAATAGTAGTTGTAAAGATAATGTTACAGGGAATTATTATTTTGTTTTTAGAAAAAATTATACATTATCATACAATGCAAATGGAGGTAAAAATGCTCCAGGTAGTTCAACAATGCTTGCTGCTGTAGGCAAAACAATTTCGACATCTATCCCTACAAGAACTAATTTGCAGTTTAAAGAATGGAACACAAGTGCCGATGGCTCTGGAACAAGTTATGATCCTGGGGATACAATTAAGGCTACAGATGTAAGCAAGAATATAACTCTATACGCACAATGGGAAGCTGTTATCACATTGAACATAGAAGTCTACAAAAATCAAGATAATTGGATTGGTACCAGCTATAAAATCGGAAAGATTAGTGGGGGAAGTAATTATTCTGGATCATGGACACATTATAGTTATGTTTATGATTATGAATTTGATTATAGTGGAGATTGGTTGAATCTTGATTATGAGATAGAAGATGCCAGTGGTGACAAAGTCGATGCTTATATTTATTTATCTAATTCTTCTGGGGTTGTCATAGTTAACGGACAAAAAGAAGCTTCTATAACTTTTCAACCTAATATGTCTACAGAAATTAATATTGTAATTCGGCAAATTTTTGAGATTTCATATAATGGGAATGGAAATACTGGTGGAAGTTCTCCAGGTGTAACGATTAAACCCTATGGACTTAGCGTAAATCTTGCTAGCAATACATATACAAAAACCCACTATAATTTTATTGGATGGAATACAAACTCAAATGGTACTGGAACGAATTACTCAAGTGGTGGTTCATATACAGGGAATAGTGGAACAATCTTGTATGCAAAATGGGAAATTGCTACCTACACTTTGACAATAAATTATTATGGAGGCACGACGCGGCAAACGAACACTACAAATCTAAACATAACGGCGTCGAGTTGCACGGTCTCAAGCAGTAGCATAGCGTCGGGTGGCAGTGCAACGGTGAAACATACCTACACGACAACTTCATATAGTGTTGTATTAAAATTGTCCAACAGTGCAAGTTATGATTACTATTTAAGGACAGGCAGTGAACCTACAACAAGCACCTACACAAAACTATACACAACATCAAGCGACTCATATACATACACATGGAAACCCGACTCAAATGACACACTAAACATATATGTCAAACAGCGATATACAATAAGTTACAATGTAAATGGCGGGAGTGGAACATTGCCGTCAACGACATATAAGATACACGGAACGAGTGCAACACTTG